>JBGTHR010000027.1:0-4600 GCA_041746095.1 Gammaproteobacteria bacterium
CACGAGGCACGCTGGTGCACAGTGTGCTGGAGAAAGTGTGGTCCAGGCTGGGTTCTCATGAGGAGCTGGTTAAGGCGCAGCCATCCTGGCTGAGCGAGCTTGTTAGTTCATGTGTGAATCAAGCTTTGAGAGAGATCGCCCGCTGGTATCCGCAGACATTGACGCCACGTCTGCGCCAGCTTGAAGCGGAACGCCTGCAACGGCGGATCATGGAATGGCTGGAGATAGAAAAGCAGCGCACGCCATTTGTGGTGATTGAAAATGAAGGCAGGCATACAGTCACTGCAGGAGGCGTGCGAGTCACCGTCAAGATCGATCGAATAGATAAATTACAAGACGATCGACTGGTCGTGATCGATTATAAAACAGGTAGTGTGACTCCAAGCCAATGGTTTGGTGAGCGCCCCGATGAACCACAACTGCCACTGTACAGCATGGCCATTGATGATGACATTGCCGGAGTGGTCTTCGCTCAGATCAAGGCTGGTGATATGGGATTCAAGGGCGTGCTTGAAGACACTGGGATTGTGCCAGGGGTGAAGTCATACGAAGCGCTGAAACTAAATATAACATTTAATTCCTGGCAGGATGTCCTTAACCATTGGCGTGACACGATAACCGCACTCGGCAACGAATTCCGCCATGGCAATGCAGAGGTCAAGCCTAAACCGAATGCCTGTAAATGGTGTGAGCTTCAGTCTCTGTGCCGAATTTATGAGATCAGTGCACAGCAGGATGAGTAAATGAGACATGAATAAACAACACGGAATCGCGGATGCGCAGGCTCGTCTGCGCGCGCTGGATCCGTCGATGTCTTTCATCGTACAGGCGCCTGCGGGATCCGGTAAGACAGGGCTGCTGACTCAACGTTATCTGGTGTTGCTTTCCGTAGTGAATACTCCAGAGGAAATTATCGCGATCACGTTCACACGCAAGGCTGCCAGTGAAATGCGCGTGCGTATTTTGCAGGCGCTTGAAAACGGGATGAATGACCAACCTCTTGAAAATGATTATGAAAAACATACCTGGGAGCTTGCACGAAAGGCCTTGTCACGGAATACACAGCAAGGCTGGGAACTCCTGGAGACGCCTGCGCGTCTGCGCATACAGACTATAGACTCGCTGTGTGCGTCCCTGGCCGGGCAAATGCCAGTGCTCTCCCGGTTTGGTTCGACGCCTGTTGTTACCGAAAATGCAGCCGCGCTGTATCAACAGGCGGCGCGAAACACGATAGCTGATCTGAACTTGAAGGCCGACTGGTCGGACGCCATCGCGCATCTGATTCAGCACCTGGATAATCGCCTGGAACTGGTTGAAAGCCTGCTTGCGGATATGCTGGCGCGGCGCGATCAATGGCTGCGTCATTTGGGTGATTCAAAACATGCAGGACTAGAGCGACAAACACTTGAAGCCGCGATGACACGGCTGACCACTGAATTTCTGCATGAACTTTGTATTAGCGTCCCTGTGAACTATGCAGAAAATCTCGTCATGCTGGCGCGTTTCGCTGCGAGTAATCTGGAATTATCGAATTCAACCTCCTCTATTCGAGCCTGTGCGGACTTACTCAAACTACCAGGAAAAAAAGTAGAGGATCGATTTCAATGGGAAGGCCTTGCGGAGTTGTTGCTGACACAGTCAGGTGACTGGCGAAAGACTGTGAATGTTAAACAGGGGTTTCCAGCAGCAGGTCAAGCTATTAACGCTGGAGAAAAAGCACAGTTCACAGCCATGAAAACAGGCATGCTAAGTCTACTGACGTCACTGCAGGATGAAGAGGGATTTCGTCAGCGGCTAAACAGCTTACGAAGTTTGCCAGCCAGTGAATATTCAAATGAAGACTGGATGACGCTGAGTGCACTTCTGGTCGTCTTGCGCATCGCTTGTGCGCATCTCGAACTGGTGTTCCGCAAGCAGGGAGAGGTGGACTTTCCTGCGCTTTCTCAGGCGGCGATTCGAGCATTGGGAAATCCCGATGCGCCGACCGACCTTGCGTTGGCTCTGGATTATCGTATTCAGCATTTATTGATTGATGAATTTCAGGATACGTCATTCAATCAGTATGAACTGCTGCAACGCCTGACGGCGGGCTGGCAGCTCGAGGATGGCCATACACTCTTTGTTGTTGGCGATCCCATGCAATCGATTTACCGGTTTCGCGAAGCCGAGGTCGGTTTGTTTCTGGCTGCCTGGAAATACGGAATAGGACATGTGAAACTGGAACCACTACGTTTGTCTGTTAACTTTCGCTCGCAACAGGGAATAGTTGACTGGATCAATCAGAGTTTTCCAAGTGTGTTGCACGAGATCGATAATACTGCAGCGGGCGGCGTCAGTTATGCGCCCTCCACAGCGTTTCATTCAGCAATGCAAGGAGCAGCGGTCATTGTCCATCCGTCGATCGCAATACAACGTGATCATCGTGCAGAGGCAGTGCAAGTTATAGCGCTGGTTCAACAGGCAAAAGAACAACACCCGCAGGGGACCATTGCCATTCTGGTGCGGGGACGCAACCATCTTGTAGAGACCGTAGCTGCATTACAAAAGGCTGGCATGCGATTTCAGGCCGTGGAAATTTCGCGCTTATCCCAACGTCCGGTAATACAGGATCTGATGGCGCTCACCCGCGCATTAAGTCATCAAGCGGACCGAATTGCCTGGTTGTCAGTGCTCAGGGCGCCATACTGCGGACTCTCGCTTCAAGATCTTTATGCGCTGGCCGGTACAATTCATGATCAGCTGATCCTGGATAAGTTACAGCAAGAGGAATGCATCGATCAGCTGAGCGAAGAAGGTCGTGCACGAATTTCCCGAGTGTTGCCAGTGCTGAAAATCGCTTTGACCGAACAGCAGCGGCGCAGTCTTAGATCTACCGTGGAAGGCGCATGGATCGCGTTGGGTGGTCCTGCCTGCGTGAACAGTGAAACCGATCTTGAAGATGCCGAGGTCTACCTGCAATTGCTTGAGTCACTCGATACCGATGGAATGCTCGAGCCTCATGACCTTGCTACTCAGGTTGATAGTTTGTTCGCATTACCGGATGTTCATGCAGACAACCGTCTACAATTAATGACTATCCATAAATCCAAAGGACTTGAATTTGATACGGTTATCCTGCCTGGACTGGATCGTCCTCCCAGACGTGATGATGAAAAGCTGCTCGACTGGCTGGAACTCAGCCGCGAATCGGGTGAGAGTGAGTTGTTACTGGCGCCAATCCGCGCGTATGGGGATGACAAAAATCGCATGGCCGTCTATCTTCAGAATCTCAACAAGCAAAAAGCCTTGTATGAAAACGGCCGATTATTATATGTGGCAGCGACTCGGGCCAAGCGGCGCTTGCATCTGCTCGGGCATGTCGCCATCAGTGAAAAAGAGGATGCCATCGAACTAAAGGCTCCAAATCCAGGATCTTTACTAGCCCAGTTCTGGCCCGTATTGAGCCACCACTTTGAAGCCTTTCTGGGGGATTATTCTATAAATGGCTCTGATGTCATTGAGCAGGCTGAGCCACGTATACCCGATTATACTTACTACCGTTTGCCGATTGACTATCATCCTCCTGCTCCCCCTGAGTCGATAGCTCAGGCACTCACTACTATGGAGAGAGCCAGCGTCGATGTCGTTGAGTTTGACTGGGCCAGTGAGACGGCGCGTCATACCGGCACAGTAGTTCACAGGTTGTTGCAATACGTGGGAAAGGCTGGCATAGAAACTATTGGATTTGAGCATCACGAACATTTCAGAAAAATTGCGCATAGCATGTTGATACAGCTGGGTGTCCCGCAGGGCAGACTGAAAGAAACCACAGCAAGGGTATTTGATGCAATCCAGTCATCTATACAAGACAGGTTTGGTCAATGGATATTGTCCGGACAGCATGCCAATGCAGAATGCGAGCTGGCCATAAGCGCCGTTCGCATGGGCAGGGTCGTACGCATGGTGATCGATCGAACCTTCATAGATGACAAAGGGAATCGGTGGATTATTGATTACAAGACCGGCTCCCACAGTGGTTCTGACGTTGAGGAATTCCTGCGCCGCGAGCAGGAGCGTTACCGTAAACAACTGGAGGGTTATGCCGAGGTGATGAGCAGGATTGAGTCACGGCCGATTCATCTCGGTATCTATTTCCCGCTACTCAGTCAATGGCGTACCTGGCGGTATGAGCCGGTACGCGTCTGATATCGCCTAAAGACTTCCTATGCCCCATACCTTTTACTGGCACGACTATGAAACCTTTGGCATCAATCCATGCCGGGATCGGCCCGTGCAATTTGCCGGTGTGCGCACAGACGAAAACCTGAATGAGGTTGGCGAACCTTTGGTCATTTACTGCAAACCGCCACGCGATAGATTACCGCACCCCGAGGCTTGCCTTTTAACCGGAATCACACCGCGAGTAGCTGAAGAAAAGGGTGCCATTGAGGCGGAGTTCATAGCAAGAATCCATGACGAACTTGCTACCCCGAAAACCTGCGGAGCAGGGTATAACTCACTTAGGTTTGATGATGAAGTAACCCGTTACACGCTATACCGAAATTTTTTCGATCCCTATGCGCGGGAGTGGCAAAATGGTAACTCTCGTTGGGACATCATC
>JBGTHR010000028.1:0-4800 GCA_041746095.1 Gammaproteobacteria bacterium
GTGTTGCAGGACCGATAGCAAGCGATCTGTTCGCACGGCTGGGCTGTGAACTGACGACGCTCTTCTGTGATATCGACGGCACATTTCCTAATCACCATCCCAATCCCAGTGAGCTAAAAAATCTCGCTGACCTGATGAAGACGGTTAAAAACGAGAAGCTGGAACTCGGGCTTGCGTTTGACGGTGATGGCGATCGTGTCGGCGTCATTGATGAGACCGGAGAAGTGCTGTGGGCCGACCGGCAGATGATGCTGTATGCCGCTGATGTGCTGTCCAGAAACCCTGGGGCCGAGATCATCTACGATGTGAAATCGTCGCGCCACCTGGATACTGTAATAAAAGATCATGGCGGCAAACCGCGTATGTGGAAGACTGGTCATTCCTTTATCAAGACCAAGATGAAGGAGACCGGCGCGCTGCTGGCCGGCGAGATGAGCGGACACATCTTCTTCAAGGAACGCTGGTACGGGTTTGACGACGGTCTGTATTCAGCTGCCCGTTTGCTGGAGATCCTGTCCAAGGATTCGCGCAAGAGCAGCGAGATATTTGCCGAACTGCCATCCGCAGAGACTACTCCCGAGATCAATATACATTTTGACAGGGATGGTGCTCAGCACGAATTCATAACCAAATTTGCCGACACTGCTGACTTCAGTGATGCGGATAAAATAACCGATATCGATGGCCTTCGAGTCGACTATGAACATGGCTGGGGGCTGGTGCGTGCTTCAAATACCACGCCTTGTATCGTGATCCGGTTTGAGGCCGACGATATGCAAACAATGAAAACGATACAAGACCATTTTCGAAAACAACTGCTCAATACTCAGTCAGATCTGAAAATACCGTTTTAATAGTCGCCATGGATACCGCACCTTCAAGTAATGTAGCCAAGGTACTGATTGAGGCGCTACCGTATATACAGCGTTTCGCGGGTAAGACTATTGTCATCAAGTATGGCGGCAACGCGATGGTCGATGAAGCGCTCAAGACCAGCTTCGCGCGCGATATCGTGCTGATGAAACATGTCGGCATCAACCCTGTGATTGTGCATGGTGGAGGCCCTCAGATTGGCAGTCTGCTCAAAAAGCTGGGCAAGGAAACGCATTTTGTCGATGGCATGCGCGTCACTGACGGTGAAACCATGGATGTGGTGCAGATGGTGCTGGGCGGTCTTGTCAACAAGGATATCGTCAACCTCATCAGTCAGCATGGTGGCCGGGCCGTGGGCCTGACCGGCAAGGATGGCGGTCTGATACGCGCCCGTCAGCTCAAAATTATTCGTGATCCTCAAAGGGGTGATTCGCCCGAGTTATCAGCCCCGGAAATCATCGATCTCGGACATGTAGGCGAGGTCGAGACCATCGATCCGTCTCTGATTCGAATTCTGGAAAAGGATGACTTTATCCCGGTGATCGCCCCGATTGGTGTCGGCTCGGACGGCTGTTCCTACAACATTAATGCCGATCTGGTCGCCGGCAAGATTGCCGCCGTCCTGAAGGCAGAAAAGCTGATTCTATTAACCAACACGCAAGGCATACTCGACAAAGAGGGCAATCTGATGACCGGCCTGCCACGTGGCCAGGTCGAGGCCTTGATCCAGGATGGGACTATCCATGGAGGGATGTTACCCAAGGTAAACTGCGCCCTGGATGCGGTTCAGTCCGGGGTATTATCAGCCCATATCATCGACGGACGTGTACAACACGCCGTGCTGCTGGAATTGTTTACTGACCGTGGAATCGGTACGCTGATTAAGCGATAGGACGGCGAGACTTTGTTATCAGTTATTCCCGCCTTTTAGCTGTTGATAGCGCCGATAATCCTTGTCAAAACGCTCATCGATGGCAACCCGCTCATCGCTTTTGTCAGACAACAGCTCAAGAGTTGTTGCCTGTTGTCTACGAAAGCTTTCTAGCTGCTCTGTCACCCACTTTGGCACTGGCCGGTCACTTGCCAGATATCCCTGCCTCTTGGCATTGAGTTCGGCTACATCTTTATCCAGACTATCCAGCTTCTGAGTCAAGATCAGCAGGTTTGAATCAATGATTGAAATGCGGTCCTGGCGCGCTTCTTCGATAGAGTCCAGTGAGGTGAAAGTAGCCAGCAACGCCCTGTCACGGTTTGCCTGCTGCCCTTCCTGTTCAAGACGTTCTTCTTCACGTTTAGCCAGTCGCCGCTCCTCTATTAGTTCTGCTGGAGTTTTCGGGGCTTTGATGGTTTCGACAACTCGGCCTTGCTTGTTGTAAACCTGAGTCTCCCGCTGAGAGTTTTCGGGTGGCACCCGGTCACTGAACACGACATTCCCGTCATCGTCGATCCAGCGATACAGTTGTGCCTGCAGGGGGGATACAATGCCTGCGCTGCCCAGAATCAGCAGGCAGGTAATTGTGAGTCTTAATCGCATAGTTTCAAAAAATATCATTCCGCGTAGATGATGAAGCTTCAATCACATTATAGATAAACATTTAAGCGGATTAAAATAAAGGATCTTCCTTGCCCTTAATCGACCAACTGCTGCTGTTTGTCATCTCACTGATAGCCAATATATTTTCGGCCTTCTCCGGTGGCGGCGCCGGGCTGGTTCAGCTGCCTGCCCTGATCTTTCTTGGGCTGCCGTTTGGCGCCGCACTGGCGACTCATAAGGTGGCGAGTGTCGCGCTGGGTATTGGCGCCACTTTACGCCACATGCGCGAGCATAACCTGGTTAAACGCTACCTGCTGATCATGTTCTTCAGCGGATTACCTGGCGTGATCACCGGCGCCAACCTGATCCTGCGTGTACCCGACCGCAGCGCGGAGATCGCCCTGGGTGTCCTGACTGCCGGTCTGGGCGTGTATTCCATGCTTAAATCTGAGCTTGGACTAACACATGATCTGAAAAATATCGACTCGCAAGGCACGATCATTGGCAGTCTAGTGTTATTTTTCATCGGCGTATTGAACGGATCATTGACATCCGGCACCGGATTGTTCGCCACACTCTGGTTGATACGCTGGTTTGGCATGGATTACCGGCATGCAGTTGCGCACACGCTGGTGATCGTAGGCCTTTTCTGGAATGGCGCCGGAGCAATCACTCTTGGCCTGCTGACCGAAATTCAATGGAACTGGCTACCGGCGTTGCTCGTCGGCTCGTTGCTGGGCGGGTATATCGGCGCACACCTGTCTATAGTCAAGGACAATCGCTGGATCAAGCGTGGGTTTGAGATTGTAACACTGCTGATAGGCGCCAAACTCATTCTGGGCTAACGCTCTTTATCGATTCCATACCGCTCTCGATACGCGATAATTTTCTCCCGATTGTGCGAGAGCGCGGGTTGTTGGTAGACAAGCTCCAGCAGATTGTTCAGTCCGGCAATACTGCAAACTCGAACGCCGAATTCGTTCTCAACTTCCTGCACTGCGGATAATCGTCCCTGACCGCACTCCTGCCTATCCAGGGAAATAGCGACACCCGCTACTTTCGCGCCTGCCGCCTGAATGATACTGACCGCCTCACGCACTGCGGTGCCCGCCGTGATGACATCATCAATAATCAGCACTCGACCGGCCAGCGGTGTACCGATGATATTTCCACCTTCACCATGGGTTTTCACCTCCTTGCGGTCAAACGCGTATGGCAAGTCTCTAGCGTGATGGAGGGAGAAGGCTATTGAGGCAGTTACCGCCAGTGGAATACCCTTGTAAGCAGGCCCGAACAGCATGTCGAATTCGATACCGGACTCCACAATCGCCTGCGCATAATACTGCCCTAACTGGGCTAGCAATGTGCCGCTATTGAATAGGCCGGCATTGAAAAAATACGGACTGATGCGTCCGGACTTGAGTGTGAACTCACCAAATTTAAGTACGCCCTGCTGAATTGAAAACTCCAGAAATTCCTGTTTGTAACTCATGAATCGCGATGCCGTTGCTGAATAAAGGGGAAATACGCATGCTAAAGTACGCGCCAATACGGGACAATCCCATAAGCCGCTTAATGTTCTTTTAATTAAACGATTACTCTGAATATGCGAATCATCACTCTGAACGCCAACGGAATCCGCTCTGCGGCGCGCAAAGGCCTGTTCGAATGGCTGCCAACACAGTTGGCCGACGTAGTATGCATTCAGGAAACCAAGGCGCAAATACTTCAGCTTGAGGATGACCATTTTCACCCCAGGGGTTATCACTGTTTTTATCACGATGCCGAAAAAAAAGGCTACAGTGGCGTCGCGCTGTATTCGCGCGCCAAACCTGACAAAGTAATCATGGGGCTGAATGCGCCGGAATTTGATGCCGAGGGCCGCTATATCGAGGCGCAGTTCGATGGTTTATCGGTTATCTCTCTATACGCGCCATCCGGCACTTCCGGGGATATTCGTCAACAGGCCAAATTCCGCTTTCTCGAGTTATTCATGGATCATCTGCTCGCATTAAAGCGCAAACGGCGCAATTACATTATTTGTGGCGACTGGAATATTGCGCATAAACAAATTGACCTAAAAAACTGGCGGAGTAACCAGAAGAATTCAGGATTTCTGCCAGAAGAACGCGCCTGGCTGGACAAACTATTTTATCAGGTGGGTTATATTGACGCCTTTCGGGAAGTCAATCAGAAGCTGGATCAATATACCTGGTGGTCGAATCGCGGCCAGGCATGGGCGAAAAACGTCGGTTGGCGTATCGACTATCATGTCCTGTCACCCCGTCTTCAAGGCTCAACCAGGGCAGCCAGTATCTATAAAGATGAGCGATTTTCTGATCATGCACCGTTGATTATCGATTACGACCTCTAGTGTTGCCGAATTCGAACTG
>JBGTHR010000029.1:0-4299 GCA_041746095.1 Gammaproteobacteria bacterium
CAACAATTTTAGCGACGACGCCGGCGCCCACCGTGCGGCCGCCCTCGCGAATCGCAAACCGCAACCCGTCTTCCATCGCAATCGGCGCAATCAGCGTGACCACCATCTTGACATTGTCGCCCGGCATGACCATCTCAACTCCTTCCGGCAGCTCGCAACTGCCCGTGACGTCCGTGGTCCGAAAGTAGAACTGCGGCCGATAGCCATTGAAGAAGGGTGTGTGACGACCGCCTTCCTCTTTGGACAGAATGTATACTTCGGCTTCAAATTTGGTGTGCGGGTTGATGCTCTTGGGCTTGCACAGCACCTGGCCACGCTGCACGTCATCGCGCTTCGTGCCTCTGAGTAATACGCCGACGTTGTCGCCTGCCTGACCCTGATCCAGCAGCTTGCGGAACATTTCTACACCGGTGCAGATGGTTTTGATGGTGTCGTGTATGCCGACAATCTCGACTTCATCACCCACCTTGACGATGCCACGCTCAATGCGTCCGGTGACCACGGTGCCGCGCCCGGAAATCGAGAAGACGTCTTCCACGGGCATTAAATAATCACCGTCAATCGCGCGCTCGGGCTCCGGTATGTAGCTGTCCATGGCTTCGACCAGCTTGACGATCGAGGGCACGCCGATGTCGCTGCTGTCGCCTTCCAGCGCCTTGAGGGCGGAGCCTATGATGATCGGGGTGTCATCGCCAGGGAATTCGTAGCTGGTGAGCAGGTCGCGTATTTCCATCTCGACCAGTTCCAGCAGCTCGGCATCGTCAACCTGGTCGGCCTTGTTCATGTAGACCAGAATGTAGGGAACGCCGACCTGGCGGGATAACAGGATGTGCTCACGGGTCTGTGGCATCGGACCGTCGGCGGCGCTGACCACCAGTACCGCGCCGTCCATCTGCGCGGCGCCGGTGATCATGTTCTTGACGTAGTCCGCATGCCCAGGACAGTCAACGTGCGCATAGTGGCGGTTGGGGGATTCGTATTCGACATGCGCGGTCGCGATCGTGATGCCGCGCGCGCGCTCTTCAGGCGCATTGTCAATCTGGTCGTAGGCCTTGTATTCACCTTTGCCCGATTGCTCGGCCATCACTTTCGTTAACGCCGCGGTCAGCGTCGTCTTGCCATGATCAACATGACCTATCGTTCCTACATTGATGTGCGGCTTGATGCGTTCGTATTTTTGCTTGGACACGGCTCTAGACCTCTTTGAATAAGTAGTTGACTTGCTTTACGAATCTCGTTTGATAATTGCGTCCGCGATGCTGGCTGGCGCTTCTGAATATTTAGCAAATTCCATTGAATACACCGCCCTGCCCTGCGTTGCCGAGCGCAGATCGGTAGCGTAACCGAACATCTCCTTAAGTGGCACTTCAGCGCGGATAATCTTGCCTGCAGGCGCATCTTCCATGCCACCCACAATCCCGCGTCGGCGATTCAGATCACCCATAACATCACCCATATAGTCTTCCGGTGTGACCACCTCGACCTTCATGATAGGCTCAAGAAGGGCAGGGCTCGCCTTGCGAGCACCTTCTTTGAAGCACATGGAACCGGCGATCTTGAATGCCATTTCAGAGGAATCGACATCATGGTAGGAACCATCAAACAATGTAACCTTGACATCCACAACCGGGTAGCCAGCAAGGATTCCGTTCTCCAGCTGCTCCTGAACGCCTTTATCGACTGCAGGTATATATTCACGTGGCACGACACCGCCAACTATAGCATTCTCAAACTCATAACCTTCACCCGGCTCACGCGGTTCGATACGCAACCAGACATGACCATACTGGCCGCGGCCACCAGACTGTCGGACGAATTTACCTTCCTGCTCCACAGATTTGCGAATGGTTTCGCGATAGGCGACCTGGGGCGCGCCCACATTGGCTTCAACCTTGAATTCGCGTTTCATTCGGTCAACGATGATCTCCAGGTGCAACTCACCCATTCCGGAAATAATAGTCTGCCCCGATTCCTGATCGGTGGCGACACGGAAAGAAGGATCCTCCTGAGCCAGTTTCTGCAGGGCTATGCCCATCTTCTCCTGGTCCACCTTGGTCTTGGGCTCAACGGCAACCGAGATGACGGGTTCTGGAAATTCCATCCGCTCAAGTATGATGACATTATTAAGATCACATAATGTTTCACCTGTTGTCACAGACTTCAATCCAACGGCCGCCGCAATGTCACCGGCGCGTACTTCCTTGATTTCTTCACGCGTATTGGCATGCATCTGCAGGATTCGCCCGATGCGTTCCTTTTTGGCCTTGACAGAGTTATAAATTGTATCGCCCGATGACAGCACACCGGAATAGACACGGAAAAAGGTCAGCGTCCCAACATAAGGGTCGGTCGCGATCTTAAAGGCCAGCGCCGCAAACGGCTCATCATCCGTAGAGTGCCGCACTACCTCGGTTTCCTGAGCATCGTCAAGATTACCTTTGATAGCCAACACATCGGTAGGAGACGGCATGAAGTGAATTACGGCGTCCAGCATGGCTTGCACGCCCTTGTTCTTGAAAGCTGAGCCACACAGTGCAGGCACAATTTCATTTGACAGAGTTCGAATGCGCAGGCCTTTACGGATCTCATCCTCAGTCAGCTCAACACCCTCAAGATATTTATCCATGAACTCTTCAGATGCCTCGGCAGCGGCCTCTACCATTTTTTCGCGCCACTCGGCACAGGCAGCCTGCATATCTTCCGGTATGTCACGCGCTTCATAGGTTACGCCAAGATCATCTTCATTCCAGTAGATCGCACGCATACGGATCAGATCGACCACGCCCTTAAAATTCTCTTCCGCACCAATAGGCAACTGAAGCGGGACCGGGTTAGAACCCAGGCGCTCCTTAATTTGCGCGATCACACGGAGAAAGTCTGCACCGGCTCTATCCATCTTATTGACAAATGCCAGGCGTGGAACCTGATATTTATTCGCCTGTCGCCAAACTGTCTCAGACTGAGGTTCCACCCCGCCTACCGCGCAGAACAATGCACAGGCGCCATCGAGCACGCGTAACGAACGCTCGACTTCAATAGTGAAGTCAACATGGCCCGGGGTGTCAATAATATTGATCCGGTGCTCCGGAAACTGCTTGTCCATCCCCTGCCAAAAGCAGGTGGTCGCCGCAGAGGTTATGGTAATGCCACGCTCCTGCTCCTGCTCCATCCAGTCCATCACAGCAGCGCCATCATGCACCTCACCGATTTTATGTGATATGCCGGTGTAAAACAGGACACGTTCAGTCGCTGTCGTTTTGCCGGCATCAATATGCGCCATGATGCCGATGTTACGATAACGGTCGATAGGAGTTTTGCGTGCCACTTAATTAAATCCTCGTTGTTACCAGCGGTAATGAGAAAAGGCTTTGTTAGATTCAGCCATGCGCAGAGTGTCTTCGCGCTTCTTGACCGCGGATCCTTTATGCTCAGAGGCATCCATCAATTCGCCGGCCAGCTTATTGGTCATCGATTTCTCGCCACGTTTACGTGCTGCGTCAACAATCCAGCGCATAGCGAGCGCAGTCTGACGCACTGAACGCACTTCAACCGGCACCTGATAAGTGGCGCCACCTACACGTCGCGACTTAACTTCGACAACGGGGCGGACATTCTCCATGGCGGCATTGAACACTTCCAAACCATCATTGCCCTTCTTTGACTTGATCTCATCAAGGGCGCCATACACAATCTTTTCAGCAACCGATTTTTTACCGCTCTTCATAAGAATATTGATAAATTTCGCCAATCGCAGATCCACGTACTTTGGATCAGGCAATACTTCGCGTTTAGGCACTTCTCTTCTTCTAGGCATGGATTCGACTCTCGATAAAATTCAGCATTCAGCTAATTATGCTTTGGGCCGCTTGGCGCCATATTTAGAGCGGCCTTGCCTGCGGTTTTGTACACCCTGTGTATCCAGACTACCTCGCACCGTATGATAACGGACACCAGGCAGATCCTTGACGCGACCACCGCGTATCAACACAACTGAGTGCTCCTGAAGATTGTGGCCCTCGCCGCCAATATAGCTGGTCACTTCATAGCCATTGGTCAATCGAACACGAGCCACCTTGCGTAACGCCGAGTTTGGCTTCTTGGGAGTTGTCGTGTAGACACGTGTGCAAACGCCGCGTTTTTGTGGGCAAGCCTCAAGTGCAGGCACGCTGCTCTTCTCGACCTTGCGCTTACGCGGCTTGCGTACCAGTTGATTGATGGTCGCCATTCAGAATTACTCCGGACTGTTGCAAATAAACGATAGTTTTAGATTAATGTTACGAGACGGCAATATAAATGCAT
>JBGTHR010000030.1:0-2273 GCA_041746095.1 Gammaproteobacteria bacterium
GTTGACGCGATCAGCAACACCGTCGCCGTCATTGTCTACACTTTCCTGAAAGATGAAGTCATCGAAAAAGTTGGCGAACAGATTGAGTTGCCAGCCCAGCCGCCCCTCGGTCTTGCGCAGCGTCAGATCGATGCTGTGTGCGGTCTCGTCATCCAGGCCGTTGTCACCCAGTTCAAAGGTCCGTGTGGCCAGATGCGGGCCGCCGGAATAAAGCTCCTGAATATCAGGCGCACGCTGTGAACGCGAAGCAGATACGCCTAAAGTATACCCTTCTGCTATATCATATATAACACCGCCGGAGAAACTGAACAGATCGTGGTTGCGATTACGGTTACCTGCAGTGGCATCCGTCTCCTGATGCTCAAAACGCGTCCCCAGCTGCAGTGTCAAACGGTCAAAACGCCGTTCTTCCACCAGGAAAACACCTACTGAACGAAGGTCTGTCTGCGGGACAAAGGCTTCCTCGCCGATGGCCTCAAAATCCCGATCACGGTACTGCAGTCCCACGGTTCCCTCCCAGTCGGCAATCGGATTATGTGTCAGTTCTATACGCCCCTCGAATTCATCATTCTTAAATACAGTGCCCGGCTCTCCCGGTCCCTCAAACTCTGTATGCTCGTAATCGTTATAGCCAAAGTCGGCCTTCAGGCGGTCAAAGCCCGGCAATGGCTGGAGCAGTTCAGACTTGAAGTCAAAGCGGGTCTGATCGGCATCAATAAACGCTTCTTCACCTGGAATGCCATATTCAGACAGGAGCCGCCCGACTGACACGCCGGCGAAACCCTGCTCACCGACAAATGAACCGCCGACGGCAAAGTTGTCCGTATCTACTGCGCTGTTAACGAGTGTATCCCCGTCCGTAATAGTATTTGGGTTGTCGGCAGCATCATCGGGAATTTCATAGTCATTGGTCTCACGCGAAGAGCCCTCAATATGCAGCGCAAAAGGACCTGCTCCACCGGTCAGATTAAAGCCTGCAGTGCGTTCATCCGAAACCGTGTTGTATCTCAGATCGACTTCGGCCTCAATGTTTTCTGGCACATAATCGGGTATACGATTGGTGACAACATTGACCACGCCACCGATAGCGCCGCTGCCATACAGCAATGAGGAGGGACCACGTAATATCTCGATTTGCTGGACCCCCAGCGGTTCTATAGTCACAGCATGATCTGGACTTAAGGTGGAGACATCCAGCGAGCCGATACCATTTTGTAGTACGCGGACTCGCGGCGCATCCTGGCCACGAATGACCGGCCGACTGGCGCCCTGCCCAAAATCATTCGCGCTGACACCCAACTCCTGAGATAACGTCTCACCAATCGTTGGCGCGGTTTTATTACGCAATTCATCGCCACTCAGGACGCTCACGGGTTGGGCGATTTCATGTGTTGATTGTCCCAGCGGTGAGGCTGTGACGGTAACTGGATCAAGTTCTATGACCTCGGTTGATTCATCTGCCATTGATATAGACAGGCACGCGCTCGACAACGCGAGATACACAATTCTTCTCATAATCATGATCGGCTCTCATTATTGCATCGACCCCGGATATAACCTTATGCAGATAAACGGCAGAATGACCGGGATGCGACGGAAGATTCAGTAAGCGCTAAAGGCAGAACGTATTCAGGCCTGCAGCACTAGTGGCTTGAAAGATCAGAGAGCGATTTGGGGCGGAGCGCGGATTAGCGATGAGCGGTAATGTTTAAAACTTACTTTATATACCGGTGCTGAGGTTACCCGCTCCGTGTGAGGAAAACAACTAATGTCAGACAGTGTTGCAGACAGTGCTTTACCATGGTGTTCAGCAGACAGGAAGTGAACGCAATAACCGTCAGCCTTATGAAAAACATGCTCGACAGAATGGAGAGCCACTGCCGACTGCATGGTCAGCACTATGGCAAGCAAAATAACAGTACGCGTTATGTGAACCGTTACATAAAATAGTGTTTATTTATTGAGATAATGAACATCAGTACTGAGGATTTTGTTTTCCATTCTTCACTGGTAACATCGGCAATATAGACAGAGCAGCGCTCTGGATATTGCGCTTAATGCTCCTGGCACTTGTTACACACCCCATGCAATTCAAGCTGTTGGCTGCCCAAATGGAATCCGGTGTTTTCAACACTGTCTTTTAGCTTCTTTACAATGTCTTGTTTAATCCCGATTTCATGCACACTATCGCAGTTATCGCATATGAGCAGCTGAGGGACTTGATGCGCATGGCGACAAGCGATATGAGCACACGCCATGTATTTATTATTTGA
>JBGTHR010000031.1:0-4752 GCA_041746095.1 Gammaproteobacteria bacterium
ACCATGGTTGCTCGAGGCGATCTGGGGGTAGAACTTTCTGTCGCGGAAGTGCCAGTGACCCAGAAAAGAATTATTCGCACCACTGTCACTAACGGTAAGCCCGTGATTACGGCAACCCAGATGCTGGATTCCATGGAGCGCAATTTACGCCCTACTCGAGCCGAAGTCAGTGATGTCGCCAATGCTATTTTAGATGGCTCGTCCGCAGTCATGTTGTCCGGCGAGACAGCCATTGGAAAATATCCTGTGGAGGCGGTTAAAACCATGGCCGCACTGGCCCTGCGCGCCGAGGCTTCACTGGATGAATATGGTTATCTGCAGAAAATCCTGCCCAATCCGTCCAACCTGATTACCGAGGCTGTGAGCCAGGCCGCAGCAACCATGGTGAATCACCTGAATGCCGCCGCAGTGATCTGCCTGACTGAATCCGGCCTCACTTCACGACTGATTTCAAAATACCGTCCCAAGTGCCCTAATCTTGCGCTAACCGGTTCCCGGCAAGTCATGCAGAGACTAGCGCTGAATTGGGGCGTGACACCCATCCTCTATGAAGGCTATAACACGGATGAAGCCAAGGTGGAGTACGCCATCCATATGGCCCAGGAGCTTGGTTATGTTCAACCAGGAGACATCGTTGTAGCTACCGGTGGGCACAGTCAAAAGACCGGCGGTACTGATCGCATTCGTGTCGCCACCGTCCCTTAGCTAGTAAAGGCAAAGCCGTATCTAACAGATTTCTGCTGCGCGATCAGCAAATTCAGACTCCAGAACACTAATTATATTATGACGAATTGATTCCTGGCGCCCTGCCCTCCGCCGGGTCGGCCTTCGGCCGTTCCAGACAATCCGGTGTCGAACGTATTGTTTATAGGTCAGAGGATTTTATCGCCAGAACTCAACAAATATGTTCTCTGCACCTGAATTGATTGTTATTGATTTTATTGGTGCGCCCGAGGGGATTCGAACCTCTGACCTCTGCCTCCGGAGGGCAGCGCTCTATCCAGCTGAGCTACGGGCGCAATTCTTTTGATTTCCGCAGAACCATTCTAATCACAACACAGGGTCTTTATTACTAATCCCCAGGTCGTAATACATGCTAACAATACCCGTGAACGCAACGCACGTCCATGTCCAATCCATCTTTAAAAGTTTCCAGACCGGGAAGTGGTGCGCCCAGTATGTTTACATTATAATCCGCCGTTCTTAACCAGCGGCAAGCAAGGCCGCAACATTATGGAGCAATTGTGGAAGACAAAGAATTTGTAAGACAGTTTACAACTGTCCTGAGCGTGCTGGTTGTGATTGCGTTAGTGATATTTGTGATTGCAAAAGTGCTTACATCGTTTGGTGATGAGGAGGAGAATCCACTGGTCCAGCAGGCCATTGAGGAACGGATACGTCCGGTAGCCGAGGTCTATGTCGGCGCCGTGCCAGAAGATGTAGCTGCCAATGCTGCAGATTCCGCTAGCGGCGGTGGATTAAGCGGTGGCAAGGATGTTTACGAACAGGTATGTGCCGCCTGCCATAGTGCAGGGGTTGCTGGAGCGCCCAAATTCGGCGATGTTGCTGCCTGGGAACCCAGACTTGCACTAGGTAAGGATGCCCTCTACGCTTCGGTAGTCAATGGCAAGGGCGCGATGCCTGCTAGGGGTGGGCACCCAGATCTTACAGAAAAGCAAATCATGGATGCCGTGGATTACCTATTGGGTGAACCGAGTGCAACAGAATCCGAGGCACAGGAAGAAGTTGCTGCCCCATCACAAGAAACACAGGTAGCGACCGCAGAAACCAGTCAGCCCGCTAGTGACGAGGATACCGGCAAGGGTAAGGAAGTTTATGATGCAGTCTGTGGCAACTGCCATAACTCTGGAGTTGCTGGTGCGCCCAAGCCTGGCGATAGTGGCGCCTGGGAACCACGACTCGCACAGGGTAAAGAGGCGCTCTATAATTCAGCACTTGCCGGTAAGGGTGTCATGCCTGCTAAAGGCGGTCGGCCTGATTTGTCTGATGAAGATGTAAAGATGAGCGTCGATTATATGCTTGACAGTACGGCTAAGTAGTCTCTGCAGGGCGCGGTTACATCCCAGGTGAGAATGATAAGAACCCGAAGTTGACGGCAAGATCTCTTTTATATCCAGGTTCTTGCCTAACTGTTCGCTGTCAATCGGTCGAGACTGCGGTAAGAAATTGCCTCACTGATATGCGGTTTTTGAATATCCGGACTCGATTCGATGTCGGCAATAGTCCTCGCCACTTTGAGTATGCGATGATACGCACGAGCGGATAAACGGAATTTCTCCATTGCGGTATCCAGAAGTGTCTGGTCTGCTGCTGACAATCGGCACCAGGTTTCAACTTCACGGTTGCTCAATCCGGCATTAATTTTCGCCTGCCTCTCATACATAAATTTACGCGCAAGAATTACTCTAGCTCGAACCTCGCGGCTTGTTTCCGCCTGTCGGGTATTGGTATGCAGCATCTCCCTGGGAACGCGTGGCACATCGATATGCAGATCGATGCGGTCAAGTAATGGCGCCGAAACTCGGTTGCGGTAACGACGTTTGACCTCCGACGAACAGGAACACTGGCCGTACTCATCGATGTCGCAGCCGCGTGGACACGGATTCATGGCTGCAATCAGTTGGAACCTGGCGGGAAACTCTGCCTGACGCGCCGCACGCGATATCGTGATCCTGCCGGTTTCAATAGGTTCTCTCAGCACTTCAAGCACATGTCGGTCAAATTCTGTCAATTCATCGAGAAACAATACACCGTTGTGCGCAAGCGATACTTCTCCCGGTCTGGGGTAGGAACCACCACCCACCAGGGCGACTCCTGAGGCAGTATGATGAGGGCTTCTGAACGGGCGTTTCTTCCATTGGCTGTGAGTAAAGCCCGCATCACTGATGGAACTGATTGCCGCCGTTTCTGCTGCCTCGGTATCATCCATGGGTGGAAGAATGCTGGCGAGTCTGCTTGCCAGCATGGTTTTACCCGTACCGGGTGAACCGATCATCAACATGTTGTGTCCGCCTGCCGCAGCCACTTCCAATGCGCGTTTGGCGCGGTGCTGGCCTTTCACATCGCTGAGGTCGATATTTCCCGGCTCACTGAGTTCAGGATCGAGTTCGAGGACAGATTCCACCAGCAATTGCTGTCCGCAAAGATGGGCGCTGATATCCAGCAGATGATCTGCCGCCAGAATTCGAGCGGCCTTTACCAGGCAGGCTTCAGCGGCGTTGGCTCTGGGGAGAATCAGACTTCGACCAGCATGCGCCGTTTGTATAGCCACTGGCAATGCCCCCCGCACCGGTCTGAGTTCGCCGCTAAGGCCAAGTTCTCCGATAAATTCATGCGTGTTGAGGGAATTCGCTGGCAGTTGTCCGGACGCTGCAAGTATTCCCAGGGCAATCGGAAGATCGAATCTACCGCCTTCTTTGGGCAGATCCGCTGGAGCAAGATTTATGGTAATACGCCGTGCAGGGAACTCAAATCGGGAATTTAGAATCGCGGCGCGCACTCGATCTTTGCTCTCTCTGACAGCCGCCTCCGGCAGTCCTACAATAGACAGGCCGGGGAGGCCATTTGACAAATGGACCTCAACACTCACCAGCGGGGCATCGATTCCTACCTGCGCCCGACTATATACCCGCGCTAGCGACAATGAAATATTTCCAGGCGTAGTCAGATCAGCATGTCGCCGTTATGATTTCAGATCCCTGGCATTATTTTCCAGCAATTCCAAACGCTGCTCCAGTTCATCAAGTCTGGCGCGGCTGCGCTCCAGAAGGGCGGTCTGTACATCGAATTCCTCACGTGTCACCAGATCCAGCCGTTGCAGCAGGCCTTCAAGCACTGCCCGAAAATTCTTTTCGATATCCTCGCGGAACACCTTAAAGGCATCGGGCAGGTTATCAGTCAATTTGCGGGTAAATTCGTCCAGAATTTTTACATCAATTTTCATGTCGGTTCTCTCAAAATTTGACGGCTAGAATAGCAGGCCACCATTAATTCAGCGCACCAAGTTAGTGCGCATCATGCCCCATAACTACTCTGTTGTTTTGTTTGAACCTCACAAAACTGTCATTAATTAATATAACCATATGTTATGTATAAATAAATATTTAGTGGCACAACATCTGCAAATGCAAGCCGTTGAGATATTTTTATTTAAACACGTTCCCGAGGAGATTCAAATGAAATTCAAGAATATCACGCTTGGCTCGACACTGATCTGTGCCGCCATGGCTAATGGAGTAGTACAAGCCGAAGCCGGAGATTTCACCGGTACAGTTGCGGTTACCAGCGAATACGTCTTCCGAGGCATTGACAGCAGTACCGGAGCAGCAGTCCAGGGCAGCATCGATTATGGTCATGAGAGCGGATTTTATGGCAGTATCTGGGGTTCAAATACCTTCTCAGACACCAACGAAATCGATTTCATCGCTGGCTGGGCGGGTGACGTCTCGGATTTCTTCAGTGTCGACATAGGTGCGCTGTATTACCTGTTTACCGAAGAAGAGGAGCGCGGTTTCGCTGCAGAGGCAGATTATTATGAAGTTTACGGCGGCATAGGAATTACGCCATTTGGCGGTAGTGAGGGCGTACTCTCAGGTGTAGCTGTATCTGGCACCGTGTATTACACCACCGACTATTTTAGCACTAGCGAAGATGGTATCTACATCGTTGGAGATCTGAGCATACCGATCACCGATAGCGTTTCGCTGAGTGGTAAAATCGGTTTTAACCAGG
>JBGTHR010000032.1:0-2937 GCA_041746095.1 Gammaproteobacteria bacterium
GGCTTTACACGACGAGGGTGGAACCGGTGCCGCCTCTCTGGCGGATTTTGTCGGGAAACGTGAACGGCCTCGTCATATCTGGATGATGGTGCCGGCAGCTATCGTCAATCCAGTTGTTCGAGACTTGGCTACCCTGCTTGATGCGGATGACGTCATCATCGATGGAGGAAATTCCTACTATCGTGACGATATTCATCATGCTGAATCTCTTAAGAAGCAAAAAATCCATTACGTAGATGTTGGTACGAGTGGTGGGACGTGGGGTCTGGAGAGAGGCTACTGCCTGATGATCGGCGGTGAAGCGAACATCGTCTCGCGTCTCAAGCCGGTCTTCAGGGCGTTGGCGCCGGTTAACGATTCGGCATCACCGAAACCCGACAGCGAACCGAGTAACGGCACGGCCAGCGACGGCTACCTGCACTGTGGGCCAAATGGGGCGGGGCATTTTGTAAAGATGGTGCATAATGGAATTGAATACGGTCTGATGGCTGCGTATGCAGAAGGCTTTAATATCCTCACACATGCAAACGCAGGAACCAGGGGGCGTGCAAGCGATGCCGAGACGGCGCCTCTACGCGAGCCCGAGCATTATAAGTACGATCTGGATATTGCACAGATTGCCGAAGTTTGGCGGCACGGCAGTGTAGTCAGTTCCTGGCTATTGGACCTTACTGCACATGCGTTACTGACCTCGCCGAAGCTGGAAAACTTTTCCGGCCATGTCTCGGATTCAGGCGAAGGCCGCTGGACAAATATCGCCGCGATCGAAACCGGTATTCCTACCCCTGTGCTGACAGCAGCGCTGTATTCACGGTTCAGTTCGCGTGGTGAAAGTGATTTTGCTGATCGTTTATTGTCCGCCATGCGTTATGAATTCGGTGGCCACGAGGAAAAACAATAACTATCGAGATCCCTTATGAGCCAGGAAAAAATTGATGCATTAGTGTTGTTCGGTGTGACCGGTGATCTGGCATTCAAAAAGCTTTTCCCCGCACTGTATCTGCTGGCAAAAAAGGGCAAGCTGGATATGCCTTTAATCGGCGTGGCAAGGCAGGGTTTGACAACCGAAGAACTGGTGGAAAGGATGCGGGAGAGTGTCGAGAAACGGTTTGGTGATTTCGAATCTACCGTATTCGAACGGCTAGCCAGACTGACCCGTTATATAAACGGTGACTATCAAAACGAGGATACCTATACCAAATTGCGTGAAGAATTGGGCACGGCGCGACATCCTATACATTATCTGGCGATACCGCCTAGTCTGTTCCCGGTCGTTATCCAATGCCTGGGTAAATCCGGGTGCGCCAAAGGCGCACGCGTGGTGGTTGAGAAACCATTTGGGCGCGACTATGACTCTGCCCGCAAGCTCAATAGCACTATCCGCAAGGTGTTTCGGGATAACCGGATTTATCGCATCGACCACTACCTTGGTAAAGAACCTGTGCAGAACGTGCTCTATTTTCGCTTTGCCAATACTATTCTGGAGCCGATATGGAACCGGAACTACATTGAAAGTGTTGAGATCACGATGGCGGAGGATTTTGGAGTGACAGGACGTGGCGCCTTTTACGATGACGTAGGGGCTGTCCGCGACGTTGTACAGAACCACCTGTTACAGGTGATTGCCTTTTTGACTATTGAACCGCCGAGTTGTCATACTATTGATGCATTGCGCAACGAGAAACTCAAGATCTTCAATGCCATCACACCGCTGGATAAATCGTCGGTAGTTTTGGGACAGTATCTGGGATATAAAGACGAATCCGGTGTTGCGCCTGATTCAAGCACGGAAACATTCGCGGCCATGCGGCTATGTATCGATTCATGGCGCTGGTCTGGCGTGCCCTTCTATATTCGCGCCGGTAAACGCCTGCCAGTAACGGCTACCGAGGTGCTGGTAAAATTCAAACTCCCGCCACAGAATGTCTTTGCCGAGCCGATACCATCATCACATAATGAGCTGCGTTTTAAACTGGGCCCGGATGTCAGCATCACCTTGGTCACGCAGGCGAAAAAACCCGGTGATGAGATGCTTGGTGAACCACTGGAGCTGTCTGTCTGCTCCAAAGAAACCGAGCCGGTGATGGATGCCTATGAACGGCTGTTGCAGGAGGCGATTGAGGGTGATCAGACTCTGTTCGCGCGCGAAGATGCTGTGGAGGCGTCCTGGAAAATTGTCGATCCTATTCTGGTTGACAGGCCTGATGTCAAGGTTTATGAAGCCGGCAGCTGGGGACCTGTCGAAGCGAATTCCCTCTATGATGATTGGCACAATCCCCAGTGATTATTTAAATTCTTGTGCGCGTGAAATTGTTCATTAATGAAGACCCGCAACAGACCGCCCGCGCAGCGGCGATCTGGCTGGCCGAACGCGTACGCGATGCCGTAACCGCGCGAGGTCGATGCAGTCTGGCGATGAGTGGCGGCGACACACCGCTGGCAATGTTTGATGAGTTAAGAAAGCAGGATATACCGTGGCGCGCAGTGCATATCTTTCAGGTCGACGAACGTGTTGCACCCGCTGGGAGCCCCGCCCGGAATTTCACACATTTGCATGAAACATTTCTCAGACATGTGCCGATTCCGTCCGAACAGATACATCCCATGCCTGTAGAACAGGACGACCTGAATAAGGCCGCCATTGAGTATGCAGGGAAACTGGCTGAAGTCGCGGGTTCGCCACCCGTTCTGGATATCGTGCATCTGGGCATAGGTGACGATGGCCATACGGCTTCGCTCGCGCCGGGCGATCCGGTATTAAAACAAGGCAAACGTGATACCGCAGTGACGAAACCGTATCAGGATCATCGCCGAATCACGCTGACCTATCCGTGCATTGCACGCGCCCGCACCATCATGTGGCTGATTACCGGCAATGATAAAGCGATAATGCTAAGGCGTCTGCAAGATGCGGATTCTGGTATTCCGGCGGGCAGG
>JBGTHR010000033.1:0-4853 GCA_041746095.1 Gammaproteobacteria bacterium
TATTCCCCTCGTCCGTTCGAGCCAAAGATAAATCGGCATTTTAGTAGGCTGTTCACCCAGTCCAGCAACAGTAAAGCAGGGATATTTCAATAAGCCCTCGTCCCACAGACCACGGCAGACATAAATGCTATTATTGATATATATTTATTGATTAATCTGTCCAATTCGCCCCGGTGGAATAACCACGATCGATCTCTTCACTAAAGTCATCATGAAATGCTACGTTTATCGCAGTCGGCGCAAGGACAATACCTACCTCTATCTATCATCCAGAGATGGCTTTGAGCCTGTTCCCGAGGCTTTATTGAGGATGTTTGGCGCTGCTGACTTTTCTCTGGAATTTGAACTCACGCCCGAGCGGAAGCTGGTCATTGCCGATGCGGTTGAAGTTATTCGGCAACTGGATGAACAGGGTTATTACTTGCAACTACCCCCGGCCAACACGCTTTCTATCTGATCCCGTCCATGTCGCAACGGTTTGCTCTGCATCTGATTGCCCTGCTGGCCTTACTGACGCTGGGAATATGGTTCATATATCAGAGCGCCTATCAAAATTCACTGGCCGGGTTGTTCACTGCTGTATACTGGTTCGGTTACCTGATCTATGTGCTGATAGCCTGCATTTTCTTTTTATTACTGCGAAAGCGCTCTGCCCGGGCATTAATCATGGCGCATGCGTTCTCTGGATGCATCGCTATCCTGGCTGCGGTTATCATGGTTCAGCTCGGGGAGCAATATCACGCAGAAAATAATGCGGTGACTACTCTTGATCCGCAAGGCGCTCAAGACCTGAAAATTCCAGTGAGAAAAGAACAGCCATATTGATACGCAATCAGCAGATGCGGCTGATTGAATAAAATTTCAGCGCACTCGATGCAGCATACTTTTATACTTATCCCTACTTGATATCCAACCCGTGCTCGTAATGAGGCATGGGTTATTTCTGTTTATATGTGAGGCTCCATTGATTGCAAAACTACGAAATATAGCCATCATCGCGCATGTGGATCATGGCAAAACCACTCTGGTCGACAAGTTGCTGCAGCAATCCGGAACATTTGGAGACCGTGCTGCCGCGCCTCTCAGGGTCATGGATTCCAACGATCTGGAAAAAGAGCGTGGTATTACTATTCTTGCCAAGAATACTGCAATTGACTGGCGCGATTATCACATCAATATTGTCGATACACCGGGTCACGCCGATTTTGGCGGAGAAGTCGAACGCGTATTGTCCATGGTGGATTGTGTGTTATTACTGGTAGACGCAGTCGATGGTCCCATGCCCCAGACACGTTTTGTCACACAAAAGGCCTTCGCCATGGGGTTCAACCCTATTGTAGTGATTAACAAGATCGATCGCGATGGCAGCCGCCCGCACTGGGTGCTGGACCAGACGTTTGATCTGTTCGACAGGCTGGGCGCTAACGATGCGCAACTTGATTTTCCGGTGATATACGCTTCTGCACTGCAGGGTTTTGCGAGTCTTACAGCGGACGTCACTGAGGGTGATATGACGCCACTGTTTGAGACCATCGTGCGGCATGTCCCACCGCCCGAGGTGGATCTGGACGGACCCTTTCAGATGCAGGTCAGTGCGCTGGACTATGACAGTTATACCGGCTTGATCGGCATCGGCAGAATCAAGAGAGGTGTCATTAATGAAAATACCAGCCTTAAGGTTCTGGATACCGAAGGCAATATCCGCAGCGGCCGTATTCTGAAAATCTTCGGTTTCAAGGGCCTGTCGCGCATCGAAGTCCCCACGGCCCGGGCAGGCGACATTATTGCCTTCACCGGCATGAACGAGCTGTATATATCCGACACCATATGCAGCCCCAATCAGGTAGAGGCTTTGCCACGTCTAAGCGTGGACGAACCAACTGTGAGTATGATGTTTCAGGTCAACACTTCGCCTTTCGCAGGGCGGGAAGGCAAATACATTACCAGCCGTAACCTGGGGGCGCGTCTGCAAGCAGAGTTGCTGCACAATGTAGCGCTGCGCGTGCAGGAGACCGCTGATCCTGACAAGTTTAGAGTCTCAGGCCGGGGAGAGCTTCATCTATCGATATTGATTGAGAATATGCGCCGAGAGGGTTATGAGCTGAGCGTGTCACGTCCCGAAGTCATATTAAAGGAGGTTGATGGCGAATCGCAGGAGCCCTATGAAATGGTAACCGTGGATTTTGAAGAACGGTTTCAGGGCACAGTCATGGATGCACTGGGTGAACGCAAGGCGGAATTGCTGGACATGCTACCGGACGGAAAAGGCCGAGTACGGCTGGATTATCTGGCGCCGTCACGCGGACTGATTGGATTCCATACGCAATACCTGACCATGACCTCGGGGACAGGCTTGCTGCACCATATTTTTGACCACTATGGCCCGGTTCAGAAAGGTTCGATAGCGGGGCGTAACAATGGTGTTCTGATCTCCAATGGCATGGGAAAGGTCCTGGGTTTCGCCCTGTTTAACCTGCAGGAGCGTGGCAAAATGTTCGTCGAGCCGGGCAATGAGGTCTATGAGGGTATGATAGTCGGCATTCACACCCGCGATAATGATCTGGTGGTAAATCCGCTTAAGGCCAAACAACTGACCAATATGCGCGCCTCTGGAAATGACGAGAATATAGTATTGACCCCGGCGCTGAAACTGACGCTGGAACAGGCGCTGGAGTTTATCGAAGAGGATGAACTCGTGGAGGTCACTCCACTAAATATACGCCTGAGAAAAAAGATGCTGCTGGAGTCGGACCGAAGAAAGGCGGGGAGACAGTCATCCGCATAGGGCACAAATAAGGCAACTACTCAGGCTCGGCGGGTCTTTAGCGCCTTGCGCAGCTCATACAGGATCTCTTTCTGAATTTTATCCAGTTCCTGCACCTTGGTTTCCGCCGCACCGCTCAACCAGGCAGTGGTTTCATTCTTTTTCTTGATGAAATAATCAAGAATAAACTGCTCAGACATAAGTACAAAATTGATGGCCTTCTCAGGATCCACCTGCAGGAACGGGTTCTGAGCAATTTGTACTGCGGCTTGCTCTTGCTTCTGGCAGTACTTGTTCAGAAGGTAGTAGAGCGAGAATCTGGCATCTCGTAATGACTTTGCAACTCGATTCAAGGCGTGCTCATTGAGACTCGCATCGACAATGGCGTCTAACCAGATGATCAAATCATTTTCGGAGATTATTGTCTCACTGGCCTTTAGCTTGTATACCAGTTCTTCGATGCGCTGCTGTATCCTCATTTCTTCATCGGTCAACTTGCCCCTGCGCAGCGTGCGTTTCCACAGGCTCTGAGTCTTATCCAGCTGTTTGCTCAGCTCCTGAATCCCCTGCCGCTTCAGCAGACTATCCTCTTCT
Organism: Gammaproteobacteria bacterium; assembly: GCA_041746095.1. Taxonomy (GTDB): domain Bacteria; phylum Pseudomonadota; class Gammaproteobacteria; order JBGTHR01; family JBGTHR01; genus JBGTHR01. The sequence continues at coordinate 3,359 of JBGTHR010000033.1, forward strand.
TCGACCTGAATCTCTTTTTGCTTCAGGGCGATCACATTGGATAACACCCGCAACCTGAGTATGAAATATTCCCCCAGAAGCTTGTCCGTGGTATTGATCTTGAGCTTGATTTGTCTAAGGGCCTTGCCGATACGCGCGGAATCGCTGATTACGCGCGGAATCGTCTTCTTTAGTATTTGCAGGGTTTTATACAGATCGTTTTGTTCACTGCGGACGTCCAGCAGTAAATTATTGATGCGGTTGATTGCAGTTATAAATTGCTCGGTGGTATGGGCCTTTTTATTTTCCTTGGCATCACGCAGCATAGTGACCAGCGTGATGATCTTATTCTTAAGCACACGCACACTCGCGGAATCACCAGTTGCATTGGCCTTGTCCATGGCCGCCACAATCTCGTCACCATAATACTCCTGATCATGTAAGCGGCGCTGCAGATGAAAAGAACTTGACGCCATTAACAAGTCATCGACGGCAGCGCGTGATGCAAACGGCACGTTGTCACTGATATTTGAGGGAATATTTTCGGGCAGCCGGTCCACAGGCAATAGCAGAATCTTTTCGGGCGGCAACCTGTTGAGCATTTCGATAAACACCGCCAATGATATAGCCTGAGGCTGCGCCTTCAGTTGGTCTACTGTAGCAGTCATGACAGATACTTGGGGCCTTGTGGCAATGCTGGAGACCTGTTGCTCATCAGCTGGTCTTTAAATAGCTAAGCCTGTTTGGCAACAAAATCCAGCATGCGCTGCGTTGATTTGAGTGCTTGTTGACGTATCTCTTCATCCACATAAATCTCGTTATCACCTGTTTGCAGTACCTGAATCAGGTTATGCACTCCGTTCATCGCCATCCATGGGCAGTGGGCACAGCTTTTACACGTCGCACCTTCGCCACCCGTAGGCGCCTCGATGAGAATTTTCCCAGGCGCGGCCTGACGCATTTTATAAAAAATCCGGTTGTCAGTCGCCACTATAAAGATTTTATTGGGCAGATCACGCACTGCACTGATCAACGCTGTGGTTGAGCCGACCACATCTGCAATTGCAATCACCGAGTGCGGGGATTCCGGGTGCACCAACACGGCCGCCTCGGGATATTGCTCAATTAATTCGCCCAGTGCGCGCGACTTGAATTCGTCGTGAACGATACAGGCGCCGTTCCACATCAGCATGTCAGCTCCCGTCACCTGCTGAATATAACTGCCCAGGTGCTTGTCAGGCGCCCAGATAATTTTTTTGCCCTGATCCATCAGGTGAGAAACCACCCTGAGCGCAATACTTGAAGTCACCACCCAGTCAGCGCGCGCCTTGACCTCGGCACTGGTGTTCGCGTACACCACCACTTCATGGTCCGAATTGGCATCGCAGAACTGCCGGAATGCTTCAGCCGGACAGCCCAGATCGAGTGAACAGGTGGCCTCCAGAGTCGGCATCAATACGCGCTTCTCGGGATTGAGTATCTTGGCGGTCTCACCCATAAAGCGCACACCGGCAAC
>JBGTHR010000034.1:0-3732 GCA_041746095.1 Gammaproteobacteria bacterium
AACCGGGGCCCGTCAAACGTCGCCTTGGGCGGCGCATCGTGAAAACTGAAACGTCCGAAGCTGGACTTCTCCACGCCACGACTGAAACCCTGACTGGTGGACTCCTCGGTACTCCATTCACTCAGGCCGTAGGCCATGTAATCGACACCGGCAATATCCATCAGCATTTCGAAGCCGAACTCAGATTCGGTTTTTAATGCGCTGCAGATTTCCAGGAGTTCATTTTGCTGAATAGCGATTGTGACTTCATCGTATGCCGTCTCACAGGTCTGCAGAGCATCGCCAAAACGACTCTCAAGCCGCTGTTGTAATTGTTCCACCCTGCTGGTCATATGCATGGAGAAATTACAAATTGCTTGAAAGTCACAGCGCTACTCTCGCCGCTCAGCGGGCAATCGTGTTGGTGCGGCGAATCTTGTTCTGCAGTTGCAGAATTCCGTACAGAAGCGCCTCGGCCGTCGGTGGGCATCCAGGCACATAGATATCCACCGGCACAATGCGGTCGCAACCTCTGACTACAGAATAGGAATAATGGTAATAGCCACCACCATTGGCACACGAACCCATGGAGATCACCCATTTAGGTTCCGCCATCTGGTCATATACCTTGCGTAGCGCTGGCGCCATTTTGTTGACCAGGGTGCCGGCAACGATCATCACATCCGACTGCCGCGGACTGGGGCGGAACACCATGCCAAAGCGATCCAGATCATAGCGTGATGCACCGGCATGCATCATCTCCACGGCACAGCAGGCCAGCCCAAAAGTCACCGGCCATAGGGATCCCGTGCGCGCCCAGTTGAGCAGCGCATCCGCAGTGGTTGTGACAAAGCCTTCCTGAAGCTTGCCTTCTATTCCCACTCCAGCGCCCCCTTCTTCCACTCATAGATGAACCCAATGATGAGAATTAGCAGAAATAGCGCCATGGAAATCAAACCGAACAGTCCGATGGTGTTCAGCGACACAGCCCAGGGAAACAGGAAAGCGATTTCCAGATCAAAGATAATAAACAGGATGGCTACCAGATAGTAGCGCACATCAAATTTCATGCGCGAATCTTCAAATGCCTCGAAACCGCATTCATAAGGAGAATCCTTGGCCTCACCCGGGTTCCTGGGTCCTACTAGCACCCCAATCAACAGCGGAACCACGCCTACCACCAGACTAATGGCGATAAAGATCAGGATCGGGAGATAGTTTTCCAGCATAGTTAGATAATGAATCCAGATTTATGAGACAACTTATAAGTTAATCAGGACAAAAACTTGAAATCACATAGTAAGCGCATAACGATTTGTGAGCAAACACAAACAGGTCGCACGAACAACGCATTCCAGGAAAACGGCGTCTGAAATATTCTCTAACCCAAGTCAACGGTTAGTTCGACGACATTCGGAACTGTACGGCGGTGACAATGATGCGGTTTGTCTTCACTGCAAAGCAGACACGCGCTGTCGATTTTCTCGATCTGCCGCTGTTTAATCAGTTTGTAGAAATCTTGCCTCGTAGTCGTCCCAACAACCTTTGTCTTTTTTGTATTCATCAAGCATTGTCTTGGCAGGTACAAGCTCTGGAACATGCCGATACTCAATTCAGCATAGTTATTTCGCGAAATAGTGAAGAGCATCTCGTTTAGCAGAATCTGCCACTTGAGAGACATTGTTCAGGCGGACATCGATGATTAGCCTGGCATCAGCACTTCTGGGATGCGAGAAGAATCTTTCTGCCGTTGTCCTGGTGAGGCCGATGGTGAAAATTTTCAAAATATATCCACTTTTCAGGAAACGTCACACATTCAATCCATCGCTGGCATCAATCGGAGACCTAGCGTCACGAATGGCTTGAAATCGGTTATGCTGATCGTGACAAACAAGGCATCGGCAAGAATCGCAGCGGCGGCAATGAGCGCATCCGTCTTTAGTATTCGCCTTCTCCCAGCGGCATTGAAGAGTTTAGCAGCCAATACCGCATGCTCATGGTCGATGACAACAACTCTGCCCTGCAGGAAGGCATGAGCCAGGTTGACTTCGGCTGTATCAATCGGTCCGATCAAGAATTCATACCATACTACAGAACATACCGCTGCTGGCTCGCCACTCGCTACCTGCTGAACAGCTGGGTGATTTTCATGCGCCCATAATGGCAGGGCAACCAAAGCATTGGTATCGAAATGGATCACACGTTAATCGCCAGAGCGGTGCGCATCATCCTTATGCCGCAACTTGCGCATAGAGTCAATCAGCCGTTGTATTTCCACCTTGTCCCGCAGCAACGGCTGATTGGCGTAATGAGCAATGACCTCGGCGGGCGTTAGCTGCGGTGTCGCCTCCTGCTCGGCGGCCAACCGCACAGAACGCCGAATCACCTCTGCCTGTGATACATCCCAGGTACTCGCCAGGCGTTTAATGTGCTGTGCCGTTTCCGAGTCTAATGCATATGTTGCACGAATAGACATGTTAGCCATGCTTGATCATCCTTTATTAGGTATGGTATGGCGTTATGGTATTACATGGTGCGTATTAGGTAAACAACGATTCTATTTGTTTCTTTGTTAAAGTCAGCATGCTGGCCAAATGGCTTCGAGCGTCCTCTTTGTGGACATGACAAACACTGCGAATTCTCTGCGCGTTGGTTGCAAGAATGCAATCGCTATCATCACCAGACCTCACTGATTGCAGGCACCCTCTTTGAGTCCATCAAGCTGCCACTCACCACTTGGTTTCAGAGTATCTATCTGATGACACAGAGTAGGAAGGGCGTGTCAGCCATGCAGCTACACCGCCAGTTGGGCATTTCCTATAACGCCGCCTGGCGCATGAAACACAAACTGACGCAAGTCATGCTGGAGCGTGATGCGGCAAAAAAGTTATCCGGTTTTGTTGAACTGGACGACGCCTATCTGGGCGGCGAGCGCAGTGGCGGCAAGCCGGGTCGCGGTGCGGCAGACAAAATACCGTGGCCGCCGTCGAAACCAGTCGTGAAGAACGTCCGTGGCGCATCAAACTCACTCGGGTCAAAGGCTTTCGCAGCGCAGAGATGGCCGCATGGAGTCAACAGCATCTGACTGAGGGGAGTACCGTGATCTGCGACGGTCTGGCGTGTTTTAATGCCATCACCGAGGCAGGTTGTATGCATGACAGGATCGTCTGCGATGGCGGACGCGCCTCCGATGAAGAGCCGGAGGTTTGTTGGGTCAATACGATGCTGGGCAACCTCAAGAGCGCCTTGCACAGTACCTACCATGCCGTGCGGCCAAAATACGTGCAACGTTATCTGTCAGAATTCGAGTATCGCTTCAACCGTCGCTTCGATTTAAGCCAGTTAAATTTCAAGACCTGCATACGTGGCGCTCAGAAAGCCTCCCATGCCGGATAGACTCTTGATACTAGGCTTAGTTTAGGTGGTAGTTAGGACTTCCTTCAAGATAGCTATAACCTGCCATGACAGCGGCACGATGAGCTCGGATGACATCTTCATGCGCCTGACAGATGTTTGCCACTAAGCCCGTTCATTGTCGAATTCATCCCAGCATGCGCCCCTTAACTCGCGTGATCGTAGAAACGTCAGCACCACCATATTCAGCGCCAGGCGGGTTTATAGGCCGGCCATCGCAGGACTTCTCTGCCGGGCAAAGAATTCGGGCAGTTCATCACGACTCAGGGCGGCTCTGTGGATCACTTTGCTGGTCTTAAGGGTGCTTTGGTCAGATCAGACGCCGGATTGTAGATAGCG
>JBGTHR010000035.1:0-4294 GCA_041746095.1 Gammaproteobacteria bacterium
AGGTCTGGACGATAATGCGATATATGAGACATTGGCGCTTGAGGATGTCAGCAATGCAGCGGATCAGCTTTTGGCTGTCTACGACGCTACCAATGGGCGCGATGGTTTTGTCAGTCTGGAGGTATCGCCCCATCTGGCCTACGACACTGAAGGCACAATCAAGGAGGCGGAGCGCTTCTGGAAGCTGTTCAATCGTCCCAATGCAATGATCAAGGTGCCCGCTACTCAGGAGGGTTTGCCTGCCATTGAGGAGCTGATTGCATCCGGAATTAATGTAAATGTCACGTTATTGTTTGGTGTGCCCCGCTATCAGCAGGTTGCGGAGGCCTTCATCAAAGGTCTTGAACGAAGACATAAAGCAGGCGAGTCTTTGAGCCGCATCTCTTCAGTGGCCAGCTTTTTCCTTAGCCGAATCGATTCTCTGGTTGACGGCATGCTTGAGAGTGAGTCTGCGAATCTGCGTGGTGAAACCGCAATCGCATGCGCCAAGACGGCGTATGCACACTTTCTGGAATTAATGGCTAGTGATCGCTGGCAGACACTCCAGCAGGCGGGCGCCTATAGCCAGCGTCTTTTGTGGGCCAGCACCAGCACCAAGGATCCGTCTTACAGTGATGTCAAATATGTAGAAGCGTTGATTGGGCCTGACACTGTCAACACATTACCTCCAGAGACACTGGAGGCATATCGGGATCATGGTCAGCCTGCAGCGCGTCTTGCAGAGGGTATGGACGAGTCCAGACGAGTAATAACAGCTTTGACTAATGCGGGCATAGATCTTGAAAAAGTCAGTGAGCAGCTGGAAACCGAGGGCGTGCGGAAGTTTGTTGAGCCGTTTGATAAATTACTGGCGACGCTTTCACAACGGCGCACGGATCTGGTTGCTTGAGAACGTATTTATATCCATCCGCTAAAAATATAACCAGTGATCCAACGTCTTCTACTATTGAGTATCCTCAAGCCACTGATTTAATTGGCGCTCCCTAGGGGACTCGAACCCCTGTTACCGGCGTGAGAGGCCAGCGTCCTAGGCCACTAGACGAAGGGAGCTACATGGCTTACGGTGGTGGTATTATAATCGCCCATTGTGGATTGACAACTAAGGATTGTGGGTAGTTTCGAGAATACAAAATATACCGCCAGCGAGCCTACTCGAGTTTCCCGGTCTAATCATTGCATCTCCCGGGCAAATATAAGCGAATATGCACTCAAGGTCCTCTACCGCCTCAAGGATGCTGGCTATGCGGCCTATCTGGTGGGTGGAGGAGTCCGCGATCTGCTATTAGGCCTGGAGCCCAAGGATTTTGATATCGCAACCGATGCAAAACCTGAGCAGGTGCGCGAGCTGTTCCGCAACTGCCGCCTCATCGGCCGCAGATTTCGTCTTGCCCATGTTTACTATGGGCAGTACATCATTGAGGTCGCAACGTTCCGCGCTGGCGCTGACATCGATTCCCAGCATGATCAGGATTCTTTAATCGCCGATGGACGTATCATCCGCGATAATGTCTACGGCACCATTGAAGAATATGCCCTGCGCCGTGTTTTCACCATCAATTCCATGTACTACGATATTCGCGATTTTTCCGTTCTTTATTATGCGGATGCTATGCGCGATCTCACTTCCTGCAGTTTGCGGCTGATCGGCGATCCTGAGATACGCTATCGTGAAGATCCAGTGCGCATGCTTAGGGCAGTGCGCTTTGCCGCCAAGTTAGGCTTTCATCTGGAATCGGCCACCGGCGAATCCATACCCCGTCTGGCGTACTTACTGAACGATATCTCAACAGCCAGGTTATTCGATGAAGTCGTCAAGTTGTTTCATTCAGGATTTGCATTAAAGACATTTGGCCTGTTGAGGCAGTACGGTTTGTTTCAACATCTGTTTCCTGAGACTGAAAAATCCTTGCAGGGGCAGCATGGTGGCCTCGCTGAGGCGCTGATCGTACGCGCCCTGGAAAACACCGATAAACGAATCGCTGAAAATCTGCCGGTAACACCGGCGTTTTTGTTTGCGGTCTTTTTGTGGCGGCAAACCCTGGATCAGGCGCGAATACTGGAAGAACAGGGCATGCATGAGTTGTCCGCCATACAACAGGCCAGTGGTAATGTCATTTCGAGACAGGTAAGGCATACGGCCCTGCCCAAGCGGTTCAGTCTGCCCATGCGAGAAATCTGGTTACTGCAGAGTCGCCTGCAGAAAAGCCGAGGTAAACGTGCATTGCGTGTGCTGGGCCATCCGCGATTCCGTGCCGCCTATGATTTTTTCTGTATGCGTGCACAGGCTGGTGAAGACCTGGGTGATGGTTGTGAGTGGTGGACAAAGATTCAGGAGGTCCCGCCAACAGAACAGTTGCAAATGGCTGAAACCGTCAAGATAGCCCGCCGCCGTCCTGCACGCAGGCGCAGAAAGAAAGTCAATGCCAGTGAATGATACGCTCGGTCCAGACACGGTCATTGCATATATAGGGATAGGCAGTAATCTCGATGGGCCTGTTCAGCAGGTCGAGGATGCAATAGAAGAGTTGGGACATCTACCCTTGTCCCGTTGTGAGTTGGTTTCAAGTCTTTATGCCAATCCGCCAATGGGTTCGCAGGATCAGCCTGATTATGTCAATGCCGTGGTCGAATTGCATACCCGCCTGCAACCTCATGATCTGCTTGCTGAACTGCAATCGATTGAGAACCGGCATGATCGTAAGCGTGGTGATGTTCAGTGGGGGCCACGCACACTGGATCTGGACATACTGCTGTATGGCAAGCAGGAATTGAATACCGCTGATCTGCGCATACCGCACCCCGGCGCTCATGAGCGTGCGTTTGTACTGTATCCCTTGCTGGAACTCCGCGATGGACTCAGTATTCCCGGTAAGGGAGAGATTAAAGAACTGGTTAAGCAGGTGCCGAAAGGTCGCATGCAACGTGTGGATTCGCACACATGAGCCAACAGCCGTTGCGTTACATCGTCGTGGAGGGGCCGATCGGTGTCGGTAAGACCAGTCTCGCCAAACGATTGTCCGAACAGTTTGACGCCAGTCTGTTATTGGAAGACGCTGATGAAAATCCCTTTCTGCAACGTTTTTATCAAAACCCGCGTGAAGCGGCCTTGCCCACGCAACTGCACTTTCTGATGCAGCGCACTCGACAGATTCAGGCATTAAGACAACAGGATATTTTTACCCGAGTGTGCGTGGCTGATTTTCTGATGGAGAAAGATTATCTGTTTGCCGGACTCACTCTCGATACCTCTGAATTCGATCTCTATCAGCAGGTCTATTCGTATATGACGATTGATGCCCCCAAACCGGATCTGGTGGTATATCTGCAGGCGCCGGTGCACGTGCTGCTGCAACGGATCAATCATCGTGGCCGAAGCTTTGAGAGGCTTATGGATTCCGCCTACCTGCAGCGGGTTAATGAGGCCTATGCCAAATTCTTTTATGACTATGATACTTCGCCACTATTGATTGTGAATGCCAGTGAAATCGATTTTATTGGCAATGAGCGTGATTACCAGGATTTGCTGAATCAGATTGCCGCTATTCGGGGTGGCAGACAGTATTTTAATCCACTGCCGTTTGCAGTCTAAGCTCTACCGACAACCTTTCGAATTGCGTTTCACATGAGTCTGCATAAATTCTCGAGCACTATCAGTATTCGTCAACTGGATGAGATGAAAACCAGAGGTGAGAAGATCGCCTGTTTGACGGCCTATGACGCCAGCCTGGCAGCACTCCTGGAGCATGCAGGCATAGACGTCGTGCTGGTCGGTGATTCTCTGGGAATGGTGATTCAGGGCCATGCAACAACATTGCCGGTCACGATGGATTCCATGGTCTATCACATGCGATGTGTTGCGAACGGTTGCAGTAAACCGATGCTGATCGCCGATATGCCGTTTATGAGCTACAGCAGTCCGGAGCAGGCGATAGCCAATGCCGCACGTCTTATGCAGGAAGGCGGCGCACACATGGTCAAGCTTGAAGGGGGTGTCCGCCAGGTCGGGATCGTTGAAGCCTTGTGCGCAAATGATATTCCTGTATGCGCCCATCTTGGCTTGCAGCCACAGGCGGTACACAAGCTGGGTGGGTTTCGCACGCAGGGCAGGGATGAGCAGAGCGCCTCTAAAATGCTCGATACGGCTCAGGCATTACAGGCAGCAGGCGCGGACATGTTATTGCTGGAATGTGTGCCGTCAGGCCTGGCTGCGCGCATTACTGACTCTGTAGAGATACCCGTGATCGGGATCGGCGCTGGTGTAAACGTCGATGGCCAGGTGCTGGTATTGCAGGAC
>JBGTHR010000036.1:0-1842 GCA_041746095.1 Gammaproteobacteria bacterium
ACGAATCACGGGTGTAGAACGTACTGCAAAACTGTTTTATCCGCATCGAAACGTGCGTGACAAAGCGTCAAAATTTTATGCGCGGAAACTGCATAAGCTCAAACAATGTCCCATTATCATTCAGTATCATGCCCGGGAGTCTATAGATTTCCAGGGAATTAATGTCAGCGTATTGATCTCCGAGTTTGTTGATGGTGAATTGCTAAGCGAGTTTCTCAAACGCCAGACGGGCAGACATCTGTCAGCCTTTCAGGCCATTCACCTGTTGCATGCTCTGGCCTGCGGCATCGAGTGTATTCACGCTCTTGGTGATTATCACGGTGATCTGCATAGCGATAACATTATCGTGCAGCGCTATGGTCTTGGCTTTGAACTCAAGCTGCTTGATGTATTTCAATGGTCAGCACCCAGAAAACTGAATATTCAGGACGACGTGATTGACCTCATAAAGATTTTTCATGAGGCCCTTGGAGGAAGCAAGTATTACGCAAAACAGCCGGGTGCAGTTAAAGCGATTTGCTGTGGTTTGAAACGTACACTGATACTGAAAAAATTCCGCACTGCCGGACAATTAAGAATATACCTTGAAAAAATAACATGGGATTGAGCAAAAGAAATGTTTGTGGGACCGCTATGGCGTCTCTGGACCGTCCGCGAATGTATGTCGAAAAATCGATGATGCAGGCTGAACAGCTTGAATGTTGCAACGGTTCAGTCGCGGTATTCGCTGCGCCATCTCCTCATAAGCAGACACCCAACGAAGATGCACTGGCATTGATACCCGTCAATGAGTCAGCGTGTGTACTGGTGATTGCCGATGGCGTTGGCGGTATGCCTAGTGGGCAGGTTGCCTCAAGGCTTGCAGTAAAGATACTCGCAACTGAACTCAGCAAAGTGGGTGAAGAGAACGGGCAAATCATGCAGCGCATTCTGGATGCAATCGATACCATCAATAAAACTTTACTGGAGCAGGGTACAGGTGCGGCGACGACACTGGCAATCGTAGAGATTCAGAATGACATGGTTCGCCCCTATCATATTGGAGATTCGCTGATTTTAATCACCAGCGTGATGGGCACGATCAAGTTCCAGACGGTTTCGCATTCGCCTGTGGGTTATGGCATTGAATCAGGGTTGCTCAATGAGAGTGAAGCCGTGCTGCATGAAGAAAGGCATCTCGTCTCAAATATTCTGGGCACTCGTGACATGCGTATAGAGATCGGTCCCAGCATGAAGCTGGCATCGCGCGATACTTTGTTTATCAGCAGTGACGGATTTCCGGATAATCTTTATATAGATGAGATCGTCCAACAGATTCGCAAAAGTCCGCTTGCAGAGGTTTCCAGGAATCTGATTGACTTGGCTGGTAAGCGTATGTTGAGTGAATCGAATGCGTTACCCAGTCACCCTGATGACCACTCCTTTATCGTGTTTCGGCCACGGGCATCCAAAGTCAGGCTCTGATTTGTAACGCGTAATCTGCAACGAGTCCATTTATGGGTTCGTTAGCCAGTTGATTTCATGCGCTGTTTTTGTGCCAACCACTACCTGCCTCAGCGATTCGGCCATGCGGGAATCATGGGATGATTCTGCTATACGTCCCGCCATGATCTCGGCGCGTTTTTGCGGATTGAGGGGTACTTGCTCGGGATTTGCGTAACCATCCGGAAAGACAGGAAGGTTGCTGTCCGGGCCGTATTTATTGGTCGCACCGACGGTATGCATTAATTCATGGGCAATCACCACATCACCATTAATCAGCAGTAGCAAAACAGGCAATGGTTGATACCAGCTGCGCGCCTCACGCTGTTGGTCGTCGGTATAAACGTACACAGCGATGAG
>JBGTHR010000037.1:0-3367 GCA_041746095.1 Gammaproteobacteria bacterium
CAATGTCGATGACGAAGGCACACCCACGCAATGCACTACGCTAATAGAAGATGGTTATCTGAGGGCTTATATGCAGGATAAGATGAATGCCAAGCTTATGGGTGTCGCGCCGACGGGCAATGGACGGCGTGAATCCTACGCACATTTGCCTATGCCGCGCATGACCAATACTTACATGCTGGCAGGTCAGCACGATCCGGAGGAGATCATAGCGTCCGTTGACAAGGGATTTTATGCCGTAAATTTTGGCGGTGGCCAAGTTGATATTACCTCAGGAAAATTCGTATTTTCTGCCTGCGAGGCCTACATGATAGAGAACGGCAAGATCACGTACCCGGTCAAGGGAGCCACGCTAATCGGTAATGGACCGGATGTATTGACGCGTGTCAGCATGATAGGCAACGACCTCAAGCTGGATGAAGGCGTCGGCACCTGTGGCAAGGAGGGACAGAGCGTGCCAGTAGGTGTCGGTCAGCCGACTCTGCGTATTGAGGGCTTAACGGTCGGGGGTACGGGCTGAAAACTGTTCGCACGTATCAGAACTCTGAACCGATCAAATCAGTGTCATTTTCATTTGGCTTCATCTGCATAAGCAAATATCGTCTATTTCTGGATTAACTCACACGTACATGTCACAACTACAAGAACAGAACGACCTGCAAAATCTCAAGGAGCGTGTACAACGCGTGCTGGATGAGGCCGCCAAACGCAATGCAAGTTCTGCTGAGGCCGTGATCAGCATGGATAGCGGACTCTCTGTCACCGCCCGCATGGGCGAGATCGAGACCCTTGAGCATCACAAGGACAATAATATTGCTGTCAATGTCTACTTCGGACAGTGCAAAGGTTCAGCCAGCAGTTCGGATCTAAGCGACAAGGCGATACAGGAGACGGTATCCGCAGCATGTAACATTGCTCGTTTTACTGCCGGTGATCCTTATGCCGGTCTGGCGGACAGGGCACTCATGGCCTTTGATTACGAGAATCTGGATCTGGATCATCCCTGGTCGCTGAGCGCTGAGCAGGCGATTGAGCAGGCGATTCATTGTGAGGATGCCGCGCGCAAGTCGCCTGAAATCAGCAACTCCGAAGGCGCCTCGGTTTCCACGCTGCGAGGAGCATCGATATACGGCAATTCGCACGGTTTTATCGGTGGTTACTATGCAACACGGCATAGTCTTAGTTGTGCGGTGATCGGCAGTCATAATGGGAGTATGCAGCGTGACTACTGGTATAGCTCGTCGCGTGATAGCAAGACCTTGGATTCTGCCGAGAGTGTCGGCCAGCGTGCGGCAGAGCGCACACTACGCCGTCTTGGCGCCAGGAAACTTTCCACGCGTCATATACCCGTCATCTTCGAGGCCGATGTGGCGCGTGGCCTGATCTCTCATTTTGTTAATGCTGTCAGTGGCGGGGCTCTATATAGAAAGGCAACATTCCTTCTGGATGCATTGGGTGATCAGGTGTTTCCAGAATATATCTCCATTCGTGAACAGCCGCATATACTTGGCGCCCTAGGGAGTGCCCCGTTTGATAATGAAGGAGTCGCCACGCGAGAGCGTGAAATAGTCAAAGGCGGGGTTCTCGAAGGTTATTTTCTGAGTAGTTATTCGGCCCGCAAACTGGGCATGCAAACAACCGGCAATGCGGGTGGTGTGCGTAATCTAACCGTCACCAACGGCGAACTCGACCGCACAGGTCTGCTGAAACAAATGCATACCGGGCTGATGGTCACTGAACTGATTGGCCACGGCGTTAATACTGTCACTGGTGATTATTCACGCGGCGCTTCGGGCTTCTGGGTAGAGAATGGCGAGATCCAGTATCCCATCGAGGAAATCACCATCGCTGCGAACCTCAAGGATATGTTTATGAATATTGTCGCCGTGGCTAATGATGTCGATACGCGCGGCAACATTCGAACCGGGTCTATACTGATCGAAAAAATGACAATTGGAGGAGAGTAGTAAGCCAACCAGATACTGAGTCAGCTTAATATTAGTATCCTGTGATCATACTGATCCGATGACTTTGTATACTTACTGATTAAGTGACATGTTGGAGGACAAGATATTGTCTAGTTGGGCATCGTAAGCGTTATGAGCTTCAATGACGAACATGCAATCGAAACTTATAAGTCTCTTATTTCAATTTCAACCGAGGCTTTAAAGGCATTTCAATGGCTAAACGGCGGTGCTGTAGTCGCACTCCTAGCGTATCGCTCTGAGTTAGCTGTTCCCGCAAAATGCGCGCTCACACTGTTTGTACTTGGGCTTATTGCTGCAAGTGCAGCGTTTGTAACTTCATATCTAACGCAGCTGTCCTTATACAACGAGGATGTTCGGGGCGAAAGTTAAACCGGCACAAGCCATATTGTCTGGCTATAGATTACATTACTTATTGCGGTAATTAGTCTTGCATGCTTCAGTTTTGGAGCGTTTGCGGGCGTCAAAGCTCTCTCCCAAGTGCCTTAACATCATTATGTAGCAATGAGATCAGATACATGATTACTCCTCACATCGCACTCAGCATAAAAGGATTTAGTGTTGCGGCTTGTGAAGTATCGAGCCTTTTATACACTGATGGCTGGTAGAACATATGGCTACAATCAGCCGAAGCCGAGATCGTCTGCGCCCGGCTCGCGTGGTGTCCTGGCATGCTTCAGCTTACATAAACCAGCTACGCGTTATTAGCTCAGGCGTGGGTATTATGATTTGACCATAATCGTTTTAGCTTCGATTGAGTTTTGGGTGAAACAGTGAATTTGCCCAATGAATTACCCAGGTGCCGAGTTATATTGCGCTTGAAAGACGGGTAAAGATATGGATAGCCAAAATACTCTAATATATCTTGGTTAGGCTCCAGTACGTTATTGATGATTCTTAGCTGTTTGTCACTTAGCAGGTTGATTTTAGCCTGGTTGAAATTGGTGATTTTACGCGAGGCCCTGCCAAACATCGAGTGCACTTTGGGGGTAATTTTTGCATCAAGCGATTCCATTTCGGGCATGAACTCCAGAACCCTGTTGCTGATTGCAGATGGGTTGCAGACCATGTCCTCGTAGCTAAAATGTATGCTTTTATCCAGGCCTTCAATATTTTTTTTCTGGTATCTGGCGCAAGTCACCCAGAATTCGGCAGTTTCCTGCAGCGTTTTATAATTCCGGCGGCTGATGCCCTCACATACTGCGTAGGGATCCCGAATCATGGTAATGAAGTAGGAGGGTAAAAATTCCTGTTCGATCTCAAATGCACGCATCAGATTGGGTGGACTCTTTTCAAGCCAGATATCACGCTCAGGATCCCAGTTCTTTTCCCATTCTTTTCGTACTTCTTTCCAGGGAATTACCTTTTTAGGATCGTACGGT
>JBGTHR010000038.1:0-5739 GCA_041746095.1 Gammaproteobacteria bacterium
CTTGCGGTGGGCGGCTTGTGGTCATCAGTTTTCATTCGCTGGAAGACCGGATCGTGAAGCGATTTATGCGCGATCATAGCCAGCCAAAGCCGCTGCCGCGGCGCTTGCCTGTAGTGACAAGGCATGAGGAACAGCAATTAAGGGTGATGGGTAAGCCAGTGCGCGCTTCAAAACAAGAATGCATGATTAATCCACGTGCGCGCAGTGCTGTTTTGCGAATAGCGGAGCGGGTTCAGTGACAGATCCAAGACTCATAGGGATTGCGATGTTATTCATAGCAATCATTACCAGCGCCCTGGGTGTCGTCTACAGCAAGCACTATAGCCGCACCCTGTTCGTAGATCTGCAGCAGTTACGCGACGAGCGTGATGCGTTGCAGGTTGAGTGGGGTCGTCTAAGGCTTGAAGAAAGCACCTGGGCAGCGCATGGAAGGATTGAAGGCATTGCCAGTGAAGAACTGGATATGCAGTTACCCACGGACAGCGTGTCAATTATCAGTCATCAACAATAGGATGAAATCAACAAGCATTCCATCATTTCGCAGAGGATTCGTACTGGCCGGGCTGATGATGGCCATGATGACTCTCGCCGTGCGAGCTGCCTACCTGCAGATTTATCAGGGTGATTTTCTTCAGGATGAGGGTGATGCCCGGCATCTTCGAGTACGGGCAATACCGGCTCACAGAGGCATCATCCTGGACCGTAATGGAGAGATTCTGGCGATTAGCACGCCTGTGGATTCAATCTGGTCCAATCCACAAAAGACTCTGCTGGCTAGCGAGCGCTTATCCGAGGTGGCAAGTCTCCTGAACCTCGATCCGGATACAGTCCTGCAGATACTTTCCGAGCGCACATCCAGACAGTTTGTCTGGCTGAAGCGGCATATCAATCCAGATACAGCCCGGCGGGTGATGGCGCTTAATGTGCCAGGGATAGAGCGGGAGCGAGAGTATCATCGCTACTATCCAATGGGCGAGGTTGTATCGCACATCCTGGGCTTTACTAATATCGATGACCATGGGCTTGAAGGTCTGGAACTCGCCTATAACGACTGGTTGTCCGGAGTTGCTGGAAGTCGTTTAATTATCCGAGATTCTTTGAACCGTGTGGTTGAAGACGTTGAACAGATACGCCCGCCTAAACCAGGAAAAGACCTTACCCTGAGTATTGACCGCAGGATTCAATATCTGGCGTACCGTGAGCTCAAGGCGCAGATTATCAGGCAGGGCGCCAAGTCCGGCTCAGTAGTGGTGTTGGATCCCCGCACGGGTGAGGTGTTGGCGATGGTCAATCAGCCCGGCTTTAATCCCAATAACCGCAGCAGTGGTAATTCCGCAGGATTCCGCAACCGTGCGGTCACGGATGTATTTGAGCCCGGTTCGGTAATCAAACCCTTTGTAGTTGCTACAGCCGTGGAATCAGGGAGCTATACCCCTGAAACGCTCATTAACACTTCCCCTGGCTGGTATATGGTCGCCGGGCACACCATCCAGGATGAGCACGATTATGGAGTAGTCGATCTCGCCCGCCTGTTACAAAAATCCAGTAACGTGGGCGCCAGCAAGATTGCCCTGTCACTGGACTCAAAAGCCATGTGGGAAATGTATCACCAAGCCGGGTTTGGACAGCTCACGGGTTCCGGTTTTCCTGGTGAATCGTCCGGAATACTCAGTAACTATGATGACTGGAAGCTGGTTGAACGCGCCACACTGTCTTTTGGTTACGGACTCTCGGTAACCCCGCTGCAACTTGCTCAGGCTTATGCGGTGATTGCTGCCGATGGAATGCGGACTACAGTGTCTTTTACTCCAGACAACCAATATGCCGAGCAGGAACGTGTCATTCAGCGTGATACGGCAATTCAACTGCGGAACATGCTCAAGGGTGTGATCAGTGATGAGGGTACCGGAGCCCTCGCAGCTGTAAAAGGCTACAGCGTGGCCGGCAAGACTGGGACCATACACAAATCCACTGCTGGTGGTTATTCAGACGATCGATATATTTCCACATTCGCAGGCATGGCTCCTGCCGGCAGACCGCGACTGGTCACTGTTGTGGTAATCGATGAACCCGATAAAGGCGCATATTTTGGAGGCCAGGTAGCGGCGCCCGTATTTTCCAGGGTTATGTCAGGCGCGCTGCGATTGCTGGATGTTCCTCCTGATGCGCTTCCGAGTCAGGAAGCCAGCCATGTTAGCAAGGGCAGTGGACAAGGATGATGCCGGAGACTCAGTACGCTCATCCACCCTGGAGGTTATCAGAGCTTCTGAATGGGCTCGCCGAAATTGTTGGCAAGCATGACCCCATTGTGCAGTCTCTGTGTCTGGATTCAACAGCTGTTAAACAGGGTAGTGTATTTATCGCTTTACAGGGAGTGCGTCGGCATGGGGTCTCATATATCGGCGAGGTGCTGAGCCGAGGCGCTGCTGCCGTTTTGTGTGAACCGTCCAGCACATCAGGTTGTGAACTGGAGAGCCTTAAAATTCCTCTGGTTGAGATTCCTGATCTGCGGCAGAAACTGGGAATTATCTCGGATCGCTTTTTCCATCATCCTTCCCGGGATATGACGGTAATCGCTGTCACTGGCACCGACGGCAAGACATCGGTGAGCCAGTTCATCGCCCAGGCATTGAGCGGTAAAAACATTTGCGGTGTTATCGGCACGCTGGGTTATGGGTTGCCAGGTCAATTGGTCGCCGGTTCGCACACTACACCTGACAGTATCAGACTGCATTCAGAATTAGCATTGTTGCGGGATCACAATGTGACTCACGTTGTCATAGAGGCGTCATCACATGGCCTGCATCAGGGCCGTCTCAATGGTGTGGCTATCGATATTGCTGTGCTCACCAACCTTAGCCGTGATCATCTCGACTATCACGGCAATCTGCAGGCATACGCGCAGGCCAAGCGCATGTTATTTCAAATGCCTGGCATCAAAAAGGCCGTCATTAATATGGACGACGTATTTGGCCGAGAGTTGCTTCAAGGCTTACCCGGTTGTGTAGAGATCGCCGGATACGGCTTGCAGGAATGCAGTGGTTTTCAGGGAGATATGCTGTTTGCCACTTCCTTGCGTCCGGTCAAAGCCGGGATGCACCTAACGATACAGACATCGAAGGGGGACATAGAGCTGCAAAGCGCATTGCTGGGCCAGTTCAATGCCAGCAATCTGCTGGCTGTCCTGGGGGTGTTGCTGGCCTTGGGAATAACACTTGAAGAGGCGGCCTTACGGTTGAACCGATTGCAGCCAGTGCCCGGCCGTATGCAGATATACGGTGCAGGCCCTATAGCAGTAGTGGATTATGCGCACACGCCCGCCGCTTTGCGAGAAGCGCTTACCGCCTTGCGCGGACATTGTACAGGCAGGCTTTGGTGTGTATTTGGTTGCGGTGGCGACCGGGATGCCGGCAAACGGCCACTCATGGGTCGTGTAGTAGAAGACTATGCGGATGTCTGCATCATTACCGATGACAACCCTCGAACAGAGTCACCGGTCAGGATTGTTGACGATATTCTGCAAGGTCTTGCCTCTCCGAAAAAGGCAACCGTCATTCATGACAGACGAGAGGCGATTCATTATGCGCTTGAACATGCCGATTCCGAGGACATGGTGCTGATTGCCGGCAAAGGTCATGAATCCACTCAGCTGATCGGTACAACCTCACAACCTTTTAGTGACCGGGATGTTGTGGCGGCTCATTTTGGACTGGATGAATCATGAGTTGGCTTAGCCTGGCAGAGGTCGCAGAGATGACAGGCGGACAGCTGCTGGGTGCGAATGCCGACATCTCTGGAGTCTCTATAGACACACGCACACTAAAAGCTGGTGAGATATTCATCGCCTTGAAAGGAGAGCGATTCGATGGTCACGATCACGTAGCGCAAATTGAGGAGCGCGCGGCAGGGCTGCTGGTATCCCGGCATGTGGAGTCAAAATGCGCACAGATTCTGGTTCAGGATACGCTCTCGGCGTTGACTGCAATGGCGCGGAGTTGGCGCGAACGTATAGAGGCGCCGGTTATCGGGCTGACCGGGAGCAACGGCAAGACGACGGTCAAGGAGATGATCGCCAGCATCCTGGGCTATAGCAATAGCGTCTATGCCACGCGCGGAAATCTCAATAATCACATTGGAGTTCCACTCAGTCTCCTGACTGTGCGTCCGGAACATGAGTTTGCGGTGATTGAGATGGGGGCTAATCATTTACATGAAATCGCAGACCTGTCGCAAACCGTTCAACCGAATGTCGCCCTGATAACCAATGCCGGGCCTGCGCACCTTGAAGGATTCGGATCAGTTGAAGGAGTCGCAAAAGGAAAGGGCGAGATCTTCCAGGGGCTGACTGATGAAGGTATTGCGATAATCAATGCCGATGATGACTACTTTGATTTCTGGTCGACGCTGTGTGGTAATCACAGACGCATAAGTTTTGGTTTTGCGGACACGGCCGATGTGCATGGCCAGCTATCCAATGAGAGTGTGCTACATATTCGAACAGAGCAGGGACAGCTGGATGTTCATCTCCCATTACCCGGTCGGCACAATGCCGCCAACGCCCTGGCCGCTGCCGCTGCGTCCCTGGCAGTTGGCGTCAGTCTTGACGATATCCGCAGGGGTCTGGAACGAGTAGATCCCGTCAAAGGCCGTCTGGTAGTGCGCGAGGGATTGCGCGGCTGCACGATCTTCGATGACAGCTATAACGCAAATCCTGCCTCATTACAGGCGGCGCTGGAGGTGCTGGCATCACGGCCAGGGCGTCATTGGCTGGTGCTGGGTGATATGGGCGAACTGGGTGAACAGGCAGCGGAGCTGCATGCCAGCGCCGGGCGAATGGCGTGTCAATACGGGCTGGAGAAGCTGCTTGCCATTGGTCGAATGACTCAACATGCCGTGAACGCATTTGGACTCGGCGGGGTGCATTTTCCTAGTACAGAATCCTTGAATGAATATCTTTGTGGGCAGGTCTCAGCGAATGTGAATGTGCTGGTAAAGGGATCTAGACTAATGCATCTGGAGCGGGTCGTTGAAGTATTGATCAGCGGCGAATTACGGACAGGAACTCTCAAGGAGAAGGACAATGCTGCTTAGTCTTGCCGAGTTCCTGGCCCAGTTCTACAGCGGTTTCAGTGTGTTTCAGTACATCACACTACGCGCCATTCTGGGTACGCTCACGGCGCTGATCATAGCCTTGATAGTAGGGCCATCCATGATTCGCTGGCTGAGCAGTTACAAGGTAGGTCAGACGATTCGAGCTGACGGTCCGCAATCGCATCTATCCAAGGCAGGCACTCCAACCATGGGCGGCGCCCTGATCCTGGTTGCAGTGACCTGCAGCGCGCTATTGTGGAGTGATCTGGCCAATCGATATGTATGGGTGGTGATTCTGATCACGCTGGCCTTTGGTCTGATTGGGGGTGTCGATGATTATAAAAAGCTGCGCTATGGCAACAGTCGTGGCTTGTCCGCAGGCAACAAGCTCTTTTGGCAGTCTGTGGCCGCAATCTCGGTTGCCTTATACCTCTACAGTTCCGCGGCCACGCCAGTGGAAACACAGTTGATAGTGCCATTTTTCAAGACGGTCAGGCTGGAGCTGGGCTGGTTGTTTATTCCGTTAAGCTATTTTGTGGTGGTGGGTGCGAGTAACGCGGTGAATCTTACCGATGGTCTGGATGGTCTTGCGATTATGCCCACAGTTCTGGTGGCGGGGGCGCTGGCAATATTTGCCTATCTTTCCGG
>JBGTHR010000039.1:0-4845 GCA_041746095.1 Gammaproteobacteria bacterium
TAATCTGTCGCGGGCGCATACGATCCGCAAGGGGCCGCAAACTGGAATCCGTTTCAAATAAATCCATTGGTTCTGAATGGTCTGCACTGATGGCAATTATTTTGCAACGCCGATCACATCCACGTTATCCGGTGGGCTGAACTCGAATTTTGAATCAGGGATACCTACATTGGTGCGTGAATTTTCAAACCGGATGACAGTCTTTTGACCGAACTGATCATGCAACTCCATTTGCACGATGTTGATGCCATCCATGCCAAATTCGATTTGGCTGAATTCGGTGTCCTGCGTGTGCGGTGTCAGTTGAGTCCATTCAAGACCCTCTCGGGCGCCCGTATCCTGTATGTCGAAATTCTCACTGAGCGGACGGTTTTCGGTCAACAGTACAATCGGCGCAGCACCCAGGGCTTCATCAATGCCCTTAATGCTTGCCTGCTCAAGTTCGGCGTCATAAATCCACAGATTATTTCCGTCTGCCAGAATCAGTTGCGGAGAAGGTTTAAGATACTCCCACAGAAATCGGCCTGGCCTTTTGAGTTTTAAAATTCCCTCAGAGCGTTGTATCAGGGCGCCGTCTTCACCAAACACCTGCTGAACAAAATCAGCCTCGAAGGTGGTTACCTGCTCAAAAAATTGATTAAGACGTTGATCAGCGTCTTCGCTTGTTTGCGCGTTCGCCCACAGAGAAAACGTCATGAAGCCTGCAAAAAAAAGTTTAATCGGCATATTCTAATGTCCAGAAATGTGACATGCAAAAAGCATTCGATTTAAAGGCGTGTTTAAGGTGGAGGAGGAGCTAGCACCTCGCGACCACCATTGGACTGTACCGCACTGACCACGCCGGACATCTCCATCTCCTCAATCATACGCGCGGCCCGGTTGTAACCGATTTTAAGCCTGCGTTGCACATAGGAAATTGACGCCTTGCGGGTCTCCGTAACTATAGAAACGGCCTGATCATATAACGGATCCGATTCGGAACCGCCATCCAGTCCTGGCATTGAGTCGATACCGCCCGGCGGTTCCTTTGTGATCTCTTCCAGATAGTCAGGTTCGCCTCTCTCCTTAATGTAGTTCACAACATTATGAACTTCGTGGTCATCCACAAAGGCCCCATGTACACGTTCTGGAATGGCCGTGCCCGGCGGCAGATACAGCATGTCGCCATGGCCGAGTAATTGTTCGGCGCCCATCTGGTCAAGAATAGTACGCGAATCGATTTTGGACGAAACCTGAAAGGCGATACGTGTCGGGATATTCGCCTTGATCAGGCCAGTAATTACATCTACCGAAGGCCGCTGTGTAGCGAGAATTAAATGGATACCTGAGGCGCGAGCTTTTTGCGCCAGACGGGCAATCAGTTCTTCGACTTTTTTCCCGACTACCATCATCATGTCGGCAAATTCATCGACCACGATGACGATGAAAGGCAGGGGCGTTAACGTCGGACGTTCCATATCCGCAGCCACATGTACGTTCATGTCATACAGTGGATCCACAATCGGCGCCCCAGCAGTAATCGCTGCCTTGACCTTGTTGTTGTATCCGGCAATATTGCGCACGCCCAGTGCTGACATCAACTGATAGCGCCGCTCCATCTCAGCAACTCCCCAGCGTAATGCATTGGCGGCTTCTTTCATATCGGTAACCACCGGAGTCAGAAGATGCGGTATGCCCTCATAGACATTCAGCTCCAGCATCTTTGGGTCGATCAGTATCATGCGGATTTCCGCCGGAGTGGACTTGTATAACAGACTCAGCAACATGGCGTTAATCGCCACAGACTTACCGGCGCCAGTCGTACCGGCTACCAGTAAATGCGGCATTCGGGAGAGATCGGCCACAACCGGGTGACCACTGATATCCTTACCCAGGCCGAGTGTCAGAGGTGAGGCGGATTTATCATAGACACTGGATTGCAGAATTTCGCTGAGCGCCACGATTTCCCGATTCTCATTGGGAATCTCCAGTCCCACCACCGGTTTTCCAGGAATCACTTCCACGATGCGCACGCTGATGACGGATAAGGCCCGCGCCAGATCCTTGGCAAGATTGGATATCCGGCTGACTTTAATGCCAGGCGCCGGGCGTAACTCAAAACGCGTAATGACGGGCCCAGGATGTACCGCCACGACTACGACTTCGACGCCGAAATCCAGCAGTTTCAGCTCGACCTGGCGGGACATGGCCTCGAGAGCCGCTGCCGAGTATCCCCCCTCATGCGCCTGTGGCTGATCCAATAAGGCTAGAGGCGGCAGTTCAGACTTGCCTGACGGGTGAAATAATGGAATCTGGCGTTCGCGAGCCGCGCGTACGCTGATCTCTGGTTTGGCGATAACAGGTTCTATCCTGGGAGGCTTGCGCTGGCTGGTTCTTGCTTTATCAATAATCACGGCCTCTTCGCGTTTCCTTTTGGCGCGTAAACCTGCGTAATGGATTCTGAGCCGCTCAAGGCCTAGGACTACCAGGCCACTCAAACGCAATGCATAGCGTCCCATAGTATCCATCAAGGCAAGCCAGGAAAGCCCGGTGAATATCGTTATCCCCGCGAGAAACAACGCCAGTAACAACAACGTGGCGCCAACTTCGCTGAAGGCATCCACAAACCCGTTGCCTACAACATCACCTAAAATGCCGCCCGCAAAAGAGGGTAAATCTCCAGACAGGAAATGCAGCGTGGCAAGCCCGCATCCTGAGCCTAGCGTCAGTAGAAAACCTGCCCAGCGGATGCCTAGTGTTCGGTAATCTATACCACCTGACTCGGATTTGCCACGATATACCAACCATCCGCTATACGCCACCATAAAGGGCGCCAGATAGGCCAGATAGCCAAACAGGAAAAAGAATACATCTGCAAACCATGCCCCGGCGCGTCCACCCTGATTGGCGACATCATTATGATCGCCGATGTGCGACCAGCCCGGATCCTGAGTGTTATAGCTGACCAGCGCAACCAGCAGGTATAGTCCGATAGCCGCCAGCACCACCAACGCGCTTTCACGCAAGCCACGCGATATATGAAAATGGAAGTCGCGCGATTTTGTCCTTTTATGTGTGGCTTGTGCCAATTGTATTCCTCTAAAGCTAAAGCTGATTATTAAATATGATGCTTAATAATATGATTATAATGTATAAATAACCACCAGAACAGCGCATCATGTGAGCTCGTTTCGAATCGCCGGATGAACATATTCCCCAGCCATGACGTTGATGCCTGAGACTAGA
This sequence comes from Gammaproteobacteria bacterium, assembly GCA_041746095.1. Taxonomy (GTDB): domain Bacteria; phylum Pseudomonadota; class Gammaproteobacteria; order JBGTHR01; family JBGTHR01; genus JBGTHR01. Next base: position 3,226 of record JBGTHR010000039.1, read on the forward strand.
TCGGCATTGTCGCTCCAGTCAGGTCTGGCCAGTATCGAAACATAGGGGATAAGACTGGCGCATAACGCCTGGGATGCCGTACGTGGTACGGCGCCTGGCAGGTTCGTTACACAATAATGCAATACCCCATCCACTACGTAGACAGGATCTGCGTAACTGGCGGGGCGTGTGGTCTCGATGCATCCGCCCTGATCAACCGAGATATCTACAATAACACTGCCTGGCATCATCGTTCTGACCATGTCATGATTAACTATGCGTGGCGCTTTTCCCCCGGTTACCAGTACGGCGCCGATCAGCAGATCGGCTGTCCTGAGTGCGCTCTGGATATCCTGGCTGAAGGGATACAATCCGGTGACATTTGCTCCCAATGCACGCATGGCGGTTAACCGATCCCTGTGCAGATCAAACACCGTAACGTGTGCTCCCATGGCGGAGGCTGCGGCTGCGGCGGCTCCACCAGCCACACCCCCACCAAGAATAACCACGTGACCTCTCTCAGCTGATGCGAGGCCACCTAGCATTACGCCCCGGCCTCCCTGGGGCAAGTGAAGCAGATGGGCGCCGATCTGTATGGACAGGCGTCCGGCAATCTCACTCATGGGGGCCAGCAGAGGTAAGGCGTCACCGTGCTCTACCGTCTCGAAGGCGACTGCAGTCAGGCCGATATCACGCAGGCGCTCCGCCAGTGGCCGATTGGCTGCGAGATGCAAATAACTGAACAATGTGTGATCGGCTCGCAGCAAGCCAATCTCGGGTTCTACGGGTTCTTTTACCTTGACGATCAGCTCGGCGGACCCGTAAAGCATTGCAGGATCTGTGCATAGAGCAGCGCCCACATTCTTGAAGTCTGCGTCCGCATAACCACTGGCCAGACCGGCGGTAGATTCGACAAATACCTCGTGACCCTGTCGCGCCAGTTCCATACAGGCCGCTGGATTAAGCGCAATGCGCCCTTCAAGCGGTTTTATTTCACGTGGTACACCAATTCGCATGTAGTGCTCCTTCAAGGTGATATTGTCATGTTCAGAATGCCAGTACGCGCTAAACACGAGACGCGCGACTGCGGCATAGCCACAGCTCTGGCAAAGGAGCACTGGCCTCCGTACTTTACCCTGCCGAGTGTAATACGTAACATATCGCCGCAGATTATCGAATATCGACAGCATCGGCTGTAAACGATCTTTAAACTGGTGGTGCCATGCTGTCAGGAGAACCCGGCGATTATTGTCGAGTTATCAACCGGCCGCCGCATGACTGAGCGCTTACGCAAGGAGAAATTATACATGAGTAAAACCAGGCATTGCCGCCTGCTCATATTGGGTTCCGGGCCAGCCGGATACACGGCGGGTGTTTATGCAGCGCGCGCCAATCTTGAGCCGGTCATCATTACCGGTGTGGAGCAGGGCGGCCAGCTGATGACCACCACGGATGTGGATAACTGGCCAGGAGATGTAGAGGGATTACAGGGCCCGCAGCTTATGGAACGCATGTTAGAACATGTACAGCGCTACAATACCGAGGTGGTATTCGACCATATACACACCACAGTACTCACTGAGCGCCCTTTCAGACTGATGGGGGATTCCAGTACCTATACCTGTGATGCGCTGATTATCG
>JBGTHR010000040.1:0-9165 GCA_041746095.1 Gammaproteobacteria bacterium
ACCACGGAAGCCACGTCACCCGCGGCAAACACATTTGGATGTGATATTGATTGCAGGCAATTATTGACCTTAACAAAACCCTGCTGATCCGCTTCCAGTCCGGATTCTTGCAGCCAGTTCGGGGCCGAGGCCGAGGTCACCCACAGTACGGCATCCGCAGCCACGAAGGCGCCATCCTGCATGTGGACGCCATGCTGTGTGACACGATCCGCCGCATTGCCCGCCAGGCTACGGATATTTCGCTGCGCAAGTACACGCATGAATTTTTCCCGCATGCGTGTGTTATGTGTCGGCAAAATCTCGTCAGAGGCGGAGATCAGGATACAGTCCAGTCTATCGATGGGTTTGCCGGCGGATCGAAGGATATTCTGCAGCCTGAACTGGATTGACAGAGTCAACTCAACGCCACCCGCACCGCCACCCACCACCACGACTCGAAAGCGGTCATTAGTATTGCGCGCCTGCTCAACAATCTCTGTCCAGCCCTGCAGGAATCCATCGATGGGTTTGACGGGGAGGGCAAACTGCTTGGCTCCGGGTACGCTGATGGTATTTGGCCGTGAACCGGTATTGATAGACAGGGTATCGAATGGTATAGAGGGTCGGTCCGTGCAGTGTATTCTCTGGGTTTCCAGATCCAGACCCTGTACTTCGGAATTATAGAGCCGGGCATTGGCGAATTGCGCCAGCGGACGCAGATCAATATGGCTCTCATCATAGGTATAATGTCCGGCCACATAGCCTGGCAACATACCAGAATAAGGGGTATGGATATCGCGCGTAATCAACGTAAGACGGAGTCCTGGCATTGGCTTCATACCAAACTGCTTCAGCACGGCGACGTGACTGTGTCCGCCGCCGATCAGCACCAGTTCCTTGACTATCGGGCTTTCACCAGTCTTTCGCATGAGATTCCTGAGACTGAGAGCGTGTTTCGTTCGCTGGAATATGCCGAATATATTTAGCCGCGTCATCCAGCACCAGCCTGATCTCCTCACCCCAAATAACAACATGACCCGCATGATCACGGAATTGCAGCTCGCAGCCGACTCGGCCACGGCTCTCCAGGGGAATCTGGATCATGTCGCGCTGAGTATAGGTATTGTCATTGATATCCGCATGCTCAACGATGGCTGGAAGTGCGGGAATTTCACCTGCGAGTTCCGCCTGACTGACGATTAATTTTCCCGCCTGCCGCCAGAGAGTTTTCTCAACGGCATCGTCCATACTTTTAACGACATTGGCGGCGGAAAACATCAACGTCACTTGATTATTTTCGCTGGTAATTGCCTGGATTTGCATGCCGGGCAATTCCAGGATACGCGTGGTCATAATTTCAATTCGACATTGATTCAGACCTGGATTATCACCTTTAGCGGCAAGTAAATACAAATGTGAAGTTTAATGAACCCCTGCTTGGTGAGATATTATCCAAACATGTGGGCCCGGCACATCGTCCAGATCTGAATTCCGACCGGCATGCCGATAATGGACAGCTGGCATATTAAAAAGCGCCCAAAAGTCCTTTGAACGATCCTGCTAATCCATCAGCCGGTCAGATGACTTGATCGATAGCTTACCGGTATTGATTCCTTACGGCGGCTGGAAACACCGCTTGCGGGTATCTGCAGCAACCTGAAATTCAAGTTGATCTGAAGCTATTTGATCTTTTCTTTAACAATCAGATCATTGCTGACAGACTGCACGCCGCTCACACTCCGGGCCACTTCGCCAGCGCGCACAACCTGTTCCTCGGACGCTACAAAGCCACTCAACTGGACAACGCCTTTGAAGGTATCCACGGAGATGGAAAATACCTTCAGCTCAGGATCCTTGACAAATGCCGCCTTGACCTTGGTAGTGACTGCAGCACTGTCTATGTACTCTCCCGTGCTCTCTTTAGCGGGGCCAGACGAGCAGCTAATAATCAGGCTTGTCATAAAAACAAGAGCAACCAGTTGGAAAAACGCGCGCGGCTTCATCATCTGTATCATCTCCTTAAAAGGTCATCAGCGTACAGCCTTAACTGCTACACTGTACAGGGTTTATTTTATCGTCATTTTACTGTCAGCGGGCATGCATTTTACCATGTCCTGATTACACTATTACGAAAATGCCTGCATGCCTCGCGCAGTAACTATAAATCCACCGACTTTACCGCCGATATCATTTTCAGATCAGATTCATTGTCATCGTGGTTACCGCTCTGCTGATCATGGGTAATCCCTGCATGGCGCGCATACTCAACTTGGACAGGCTAAAAGACGGAATATCGATTGCGCTGACCTTGATTCTGGTTGCAAACCCATATCGTTGTAGTATTTTCCATACTTGCACATGGGCCAAGCCTTTACAGGTTGGTTAACGCGATTAACTAATAATTTTTTCAGGAGCCCGAGCGAATGTCGAAATACCTGAGCCTGATAACACCCTTTCTACTGTTATTCACCTTAGCGGGTAAACTCGAGGCAACTCCGGTCGCAGGTAAGGATTATCACGAATGTGTATTGAGCAATGTGGAAAAGGCATGTTCATTTGAAGCCATCGAGACAGTCAAAACTTCATGCGCGGCCATTCACGCCGACAGCGCTACATTTGACGCTCTTAAAGCACCTGATCCAGTTAGGCGGCCTGTCAGTGTCTCCAGCGGCAAAATTATTGCCCAGCATATTGGCTATCAGGGCGATGCGCTGGAAGTCAGGCTCCTGAATACAAATTCTGGCCCGCCCATCAGCCGCCTCACAATCGTGTTAATTCGCGATGACAGCCGGTCAAACACCAATCAATTTGTTCGAATCTGGGGACAGAAACCGCTCGGTAGTCAGGGCGCCAGTTTTACGCTGGAGGAGATAATTCAGCCTGGCGAGCAAAAGACCGTGTACCTTGACGCCCAGAATCTCGACCGCAGCTATGCCTATAACTGGCTGATCCTGGATGTGATGAGTTCACCCCGATAGCAATTGTCATATGAGTGAAGAAATAAGATCATCTACCGGATCAAATTCACTGTCTCGCCATTTTGGCGGCGATCAGCCCCCAGATAACGCCTACCGCCAGTCCTGCGGTATGCGCCATATTCGCAATAGGTCCCACCAGTCCTGTCCAGCATAGCCCGTACCAGACCAGCATCATGACCACGACGGCCTTCTGCAGAAACAAACCGGAACTCGGATTGAACCGGCTTTGCATCCATACATAGCCAAGCAATCCATAAACTACTCCTGACATGCCGCCGAATGCCGGTCCGGCATAATAAAACTGCGCAAGATTCGAAGCCACTCCCAGCGTGATGACCAGCAGCCCCAGAGTCTGCATGCCGAACCGATACTCGATTCCACGGCCCAGATCCCACAGCCACATCATGTTAAACAGAATATGCAGCAAGCCCAGGTGAATAAAGATCGGCGTAATCAGCCGCCATAATTCGCCAGCCCGCACTTCCACCAGACCCTGACCATAAAATTGCGAGATCATGAGAGGGCCCACTACACGCTGACCGAACCCGGTGATCAGTGTCAGGGCGACACTGATGGCAATCAGGCCAAGAGTAAAGTAAGGCGATGAATTAATTGCGGCTATGCGTGACATTGGCCAAACCTGTTCACGTGGATCTCATAGGAATTCGTCGCGGCGTCACTTCTGGGCATAGTAATCGAGGAGAAAATCATCGAAACTTAGGGTATCCGCGGATTCTATCTCAGACTGCCTTTGCAAAGATGTGATCGCCTGCTGCTCAAATTCATGCGCTCTATTCAGCGTTAGGGGTTGCTGGCGGAAATAATCGGAATGCTGCTGTGACATGCGTCTGGCAAACTGATAAAAGCCTTCATTATTGTCTCGCATCTCATCCAGCATAACAGCCGAGGGGGTGTGTGCTGAATCCAGCATTTTCTCTCTCTGCGCCAGCAATGAACTCATATAGGGCATACCCTGCTCATCATGGTCCATCACTTCACAGATCCCTTGCATGGCATCCACGACTTCCAGCCCCCAGTCCCGCAACCTTATGGAGTCATCCTTGCGCTGCAACATCAACTGTTTGTTGCGTCCATGATGGGCCGTTTCAGTCTCATTGACATCGATAGCATCGCGCTCGCGCTGGCAGATTGCCGGACTCTCCTGCAAAAGACAAAATACCATCATGGCCTCAATAAAATGTAACTGCTGTTCATCAATACCCAATGGGTGGAACGCATTAACATCCAGTGAGCGCAACTCGATGTACTGCACGCCACGCCGTTGCAGCGCCAGAGTAGGCTTCTCATTATTGAGTAAGGACTGCTTGGGACGGACTGTGCTGTAATACTCGTTTTCAATCTGCAGAATGTTGGCATTCAGCTGGCGATACTCACCGTCTACCTTGACGCCTATGCGCTCATATTCGCTACAGGACGTCTCTATGGCATATTTCAGACAGGCGATGTATTCCTCCAGGCCATCGTAACATGCCTTTATGCCGGTCTCGTTTTCCTTGCTGTTGGTGTAGCCTATGTCCCCCATACGCAGTGACGTGGCATCCGGGTAATAGTAGGTTCCCGCATCAAATTCCTGCATATCCGTTGGACGTCCCTGCATAAACGACTTGCATACTGCGGGTGAGGCGCCAAACAGATAGGGCGCCAGCCAGGCATAACGCTGAAGATTCCGGATCAGGGCAAAATAGCTGTCAGAAATGAATTCGCTTATGCCCCCAGCAACTTGCTGGTGATCCTTTAAGACAGGCCACAACACCTCTGGCACGGAATAATTAAAGTGCACACCGGCAATCACCTGCATAACTTTGCCATACCGATAACCCAGTCCGCGACGGTAAACGGTCTTCATGGCGCCGAGGTTGGAACGCCCATATTGCGCAATCGGTATCGAATCATCTCCTTCGACTACACACGGCATACTGGTTGCCCACAGCAGCTCCTCCTCCAGCTTGCCATATACAAAACGGTGAGTATCCGAGAGAAACTGCAATGTCTTTTGCTTGCATGGAAAGGGTGGAGTAATCAATTCGATCAGGGCTTCGGAATAATCTGTCGTGATATACGGATGAGTCAGCGACGAACCAAGCGTGATTGGATGCGCCTTGGCGGATATTCCACCTAGCCGGTTGACCCTAAGGCTCTCTTTTTCGATACCGATCAGACCATTTTTAAGCAAGCCTTGCTGGCCCTCATTCACCAGACGGGCCAGGCGGGCGTCTAAAATTGAATAATCGGCGACTGAATATGGCGGCATGGATTATGTATAACTCGTGATGTTGGACAAGCTCAGGCTACTTGAGTAAAACTGAACTCGGCCTGCGAATCGCAATGATTACTGTCATTGATGCAGACCGTTATTGATGCAGACCCTTATTGATACAGACCATATACTTGCACATCATAAGTGGATACTACACCGTAGCCGAAAATGAGAATTGCATGCTTGCCAGTTGGCAAAAAGCCCGCGCATTCTAGCATGCGGCAGATTTGACACGAGCGCAGCAAAATGAGTCCATATCTCAAATGATGAAACCACTAAAGAAACTACAATTCTTCACTTCGGCGCCGTACCAATGTGACTATCTGCCTGGGCAAACCTCGGTGACTGCCTTCGCCGACCCCGATGCTGTAATGACAACATCACTTTACAGCCAGCTGGCGCGGATGGGCTTTCGCCGCAGCGGTAACCATGTGTACCGGCCGCTGTGCCCAAATTGTCAGGCTTGTATTCCAACACGCATATCGGTGCATGACTTCAAACCCAATCGCAGTCAGCGGCGAAACCATGAGGCCAATCGACATCTTACAGCGACGCTATTGCCAGCCCATTACCGTGATGAATCTTTTGAATTGTATCGGCGTTATCAGAAACTCCGACACACTGATGGCCCCATGGATAATCCTACGACGCAATCTTTTGAAGAATTTCTCAGCTGTGACTGGGCGGAATCCTGCCTGGCTGAGTTTCGAGAGGCCGGACAGCTGGTTTCGGTAGCGGTAATTGATTTCCTGCAGGATGGATTGTCGGCCGTGTATACCTTTTTTGATCCTGATCTCAGCCAACGGGGGCTGGGTACTTATGCGATTCTGTGGCAACTGGAGGAGGCCACTCGGCGCAACCTCGATTATGTCTATCTCGGCTACTGGATAGAAAAGAATTCCAAGATGAACTACAAAACACACTTTCAGCCAATCGAAGGGCTGATTAGTGGCGCATGGCAACATCTGGCTAAATCCAATTGACTTTGAGACGATTTATTAAGGCCATGCCGAATTTCAAGGAATACCTGCGAACACTGCCTCCGGCGGATCATATCGAGCAGATAAGTATACTGGATAGTGCCGGGCACAGCGTTGCAGTAATTGAAAACCGTCCTGGTCAGGCAGGCTCTGTCAGGATTTATGCCGCAGTAGCGATGCGTAATTATGGCATGCTGAATAAAGTCTCCGCAGCTCACGCCCTGGAACTTTATGCTGAACACGTCTATGACGCCCGCTCACACCCCGGTCAACATCCTAATATCGACCGGTTATTCGAAATAATAAACAAAGACCTCGTATACCGGGTCGAGATCCTTGCAAGAAAGCAATAACCGCACTGGCAGCAGCATTCAGCCGCCAGTGCGATTGTAATATACTATACTACTTCCCACTCACCTGCTTTGAGGGTGAAATCCGAGTATTGGCAGTTGAAATCAGTTCCATTTCTCCGCTCTCGCTATTCCACACATACACATCAGATTCCCTGGCGAGTTCGGCGCCCTTATGGCCGTAGTTGGTGTCGAACACCACCAGACCTCCATCTCCGGTGACCGCCGAATGCGCCGACATCACATTCGTCTCCTGTGGGCCATTGAATACTGTAACCAGCCTGGTCTTGTTCTCTTGAATATCGCGTTGGTAGATATTAATGGTTGTACCTGGCATGCGGCTCTCTGTCAGGTTGCTGGCCGCAGACTGAAATGTTACATACCGGCCATCCGCCGAGATCTTGGGTGCCTGGGATTGATGGTTGCCAGGGCTGCCGCCATCCAGGCCAACTGATACCAGTTCGGTGGAAGTGGCCACCCGGTCACGCACAAAGATGTCGATACGCCGTGCGTTTCGACCCGCGCCAGATATTTCAAGCTTTGTCGTCGGGTAATTAGGCACCAGATCAGTGGCAGTAGACTGGAATACCACATATCGCCCATCGGCTGAAATTGACGAACTTCCTGAGGGATTGTTGGCGGGCTTGTTATCCATGTTCACCGAAATAATTTCAGTCTTGCCTGTCTTACGGTCACGCAAATAGACGTCAGTAAAATTCCATTCATGCTCATCGCTACGTTTATTATCAATCGGCGTCAGATTGCGCCCTGGCGACTCAAATACGACATAACGGCCATCGGCAGATATTGCCGGATTTGTGGAATTATTATTGGCCTGCTGACCCTCCGAATTGAGTGATACGACCTCGGTAGTACCCTGCTGAAGATTACGCACCAGGATATCCGGGCTGCCATTGACATCATCCGGGATCAGGTTGGTGGCGAATGAGACGAAGGCCACGCAACAACCATCCGTTGAGATGACGGGGTTCATGGACTTGGAGTTGCCATACTCTCCCTTGCTAGACACTGAGGCCATCTCGGTGGTTTTTTTCATGCGGTCATGGACAAAGACATCCAGCTGATGATTATTGTCATTCGATACCAGGTTAGTCGCATACGACATAAATGCAACATAGCGGCCATTCCCGGATATGACCGGACGCAAGGAGTAGTTATCGGACTCTTTGCCATCCGACGTCACCGAGACACGTTCCATGGTCTTCGCCTGCCTGTCATAGACAAAGATGTCCTGCCACTTGTTGGTATCACCCGGCACCAGATTGGATGCCGCGGAATGAAACACCACGTATCTGCCGTCAGGGGAGATACGCGCGCTTGCCGATGCCTGGTCGGCTGGTTCAGATTGCCCAGAGGGTGTTTCCGCCTCTTTGGCATCTACGAAATAACTTGGCAAGGCAGTCATGCTGACTATCGATGCAGCTAATGCCATCTTTGTAAAAACGTGTGAGAAAGCCATTATGGGTACTCCAGAGATGTGTGTTTCGCCTGCACGGTCATACGCGAATCAAGTCGAGTAAAAAGTCCATAGTATTTGGATCAAAAAGGGCGGCATAACGCCGCCCTCTGTTTACGCAAAACTACACACTATTGATTAGACGATGATCTGCTCACCATCGAAGGTCGTGAGTTTGTAGCCGCCGAAGGGCTCGATGGCCGTTTCCGCGATGTCGCGTAAAAAGCCAATCGCATACTCTTCACCCAACCGGTACGATGCGGAGTTGTCCGAGCGATAATGAACGCAACCAAAGTTACGCGCACAACCCACGTTGCCGGCCAGTTTGTTGAGCTCTCCGCCCACCGTCAGTACATCGCCACCGGTGTAGGGCACCAGCGTTGTGCCATCGGGACTTGGCTGGACCGGATTCTGGATCACGGTATCCTCATCGAACACCGCCTTGAGGACAGTGACGCAGGCGCCCGCAACCGTGGCATGACCTGCCCCGTAGGCCGGATGTGTCGGTGAACCTTCAGGGAAGGCCATCGGCAATAGGTAAGTCCCATTGCGGCTGAATGCCTCGGCCACAGCCTGGGAATTCAGAACACTCTCATGGATCGGGTAATTGGCCGCACCGGTTATGTGGTTGTGAATGCGTCCGCCAAAGGTCTCTGGACGCAGACGCCTATGTACATTCCACTTCTGGAACCACTGATTCTGGGCGGCGAATCCAGACATCGCCCACATCAGGGTCAGAATCTGGGGTGGGCCAAAGGTTGCCAGACCTTCGGAGACACGCGCAGCACCCGTGAAGCCAGAAGAATCACCCACACCACCACCGACGGCGGAACCAAAATACGGATTATTTTGATCGAACGCCGCACCTATGCCGCCAAAGCCGGCATTCATACCAAACTGGCCGATGGTCGTCGGCGGAGTCAGCATGATGACAGCAGCATTAAAGTAAACCTGCGCCAGGGCATCGATCTGCACGTATGAGGCGCCAACGCGGCCATTGTAGTAGTAACGGCGCACCGGGTCATAGATATCCTGGCCGGGCGCCGCCGCACAACCCCGCTGAATATCCAACCACTCCTGATAGTTGGTCATGTAATTAAGACCTGCGGCGCGATTTGCCTGT
>JBGTHR010000041.1:0-3329 GCA_041746095.1 Gammaproteobacteria bacterium
GGAATCGTATCACCTCGGCGCCCGACATACGGCAACCATCGTAAAGACTGGCGTGTCCATCGGCATCCAGCAGAATGACATCACCAGGCCCGGCAAGTCCGGTAAGAATGCCCAGATTTGCCAGATATCCCGTAGAAAATACAATCGCTGACTGGCAATTGTAAAAACGCGCAAGATCCTCCTCCAGCGCCATGTGACTGGCAAACGTTCCATTCGCCATGCGCGAGCCTGTAGTGCCCGTTCCCTGCTTTTGAACCGCTTCGCAAGAGGCCCTGATACACTCTTCGTCAAACGTCAGACCCAGGTAATTATTAGTACCTGCGAGAATGGTATGTCTGCCGTTAATGCGAGCTTCATTAGCGGATATGATTTCCTCAAGAACAACGCTGAATGGATCAATGCCGATGGCCGCAAGGCTACTGCGTGTCTGCGCAATGGGCTGCAATTTATCAAATAGTGACATTATACACCCTGTCTACTTGATGAGCTTCTGCAGTTGCACATTCAGATCCTGTACCGTTCTGACCTCGGGAATGATATTAAGAGGTATGGAAATATCGAACCGATCTTCGATCTGCTCAAGCATTTCCATCACCTCAACAGAGTCCAGACCGAGATCCGCCACCAGAAGAGTCTCCTTACTGAGTTCCTGACCGTCTTTATTGTGCTTGCTCAGGACATCAAAAATTGAATTCAAAACATCATTTTTCATTGGGTGGGCAACATTCCAAACAAGATTACCAACAGGTCTATTCAACGAACACACGGAGTATACAACCTGTGACTACGATGCCATAGTACGTTCTAGTCCCTCTGCAAATGCAACATCAGGCCGCCAGCCTGTGATCTGATTAATATGATCGTTATTACACACCCAGTCTGAATGCGTGATTTCACACACCTTGCCGGGAGTCAGCATGGGTGAACGACCCGTCATACGCGCTAGTTGCAAGTTGCTCCAGGCCAGGCCTTGCAACAAGGTCTCAGGCATGTGTATTTCCCGAATCTTTCTGCCAAATACACGCTCGGAGATTGCACATATCTCATGCCAGTCATAGCCACCGACACAACCATCATGGAGTTCCATCACTGAGTGATTTGTCGCCTCTCTATCAGTTAGACAATGCCGAATCGCTGCGGCAATATCTGCGACATATATCATTGAGAACCTCGCATTTGATGGCCCAAGAATCGGCACAAACCCGTATTTCATACAGCGAAACAAGGGGCGAAGTTCTTTATCTCCTGGGCCATAAATAGCAGGCGGACGCAGAATTTGCCAATTCACTTCGCCAGATACAGAATGCAGCGCCAGTTCTGCCTTGTATTTACTGGCCGCATACCAGGATAAACGGGGTTCACGGGCAGCCAAAGAGGAGACATACAGAATGGCGGGAGGATTTCGAACCGAACTGGCGGCTCGAATCAGCTGGGTAACCCCATGATAATTCGTCGCATCAAACTCTGCCTCGCTGGCGCCACGCACCACTCCGGCACAATGGACGACATCGGTGACATCATCCAGCAGTGTTGCAAGGCCTACCGCGTCAGTAAGCGATCCCTTAATCCCGTGTATGGGGATGTCCTGCAGGACCTGGGTATTTGAAGTTGTTCTGATCAGCGCCTTAATATTCCAGCCGTGCGCATACAGATGACGTGCAACGGCCCTGCCAACAAATCCGGTTGCGCCTGTGAGCGCTACAGTTCTCGACAAAGCAAGCTTGTCTTGGGGGCCGTGAGGTGGAAGGAGTTAGCTGGCCTTTAGAATCATGCGCTGATCGTGCAGATCTGGCATGTCTTGCTGTCTTTTGAGACGGTCTTCAATAAAGTTTCTACGCGCGGCCGAACGAGACAACTTGCCCGAAGAGGTACGCGGCAGGGTGTGCAAAGGCACCAGATCTACAAAACAGTCGATGGCCAGTTCTTCGCGCACTTGGCGCTCAATACGATTTACCAGGTCCTGACGTTTGACTGCGTCAGATTCGCGGCACTGTACAACCAGAACAGTGCTCTCTTCATTATTCCAGTCCAGTGCCGAGAACGCCAGCGCATCTCCCAGTCTCACTTCCGGTTGCAATTCCGCCAGGTGCTCAAGATCCTGTGGCCAGATATTACGGCCATTGATAATGATCAAATCTTTCTGCCGACCAGAGATCACGATGTTACCGTCGATCATATAACCGATATCACCCGTATTCAGCCAGCCATCCGATGTCAGTGCGCGTTGGGTTTCCGTCAGGTCGTTAAAATATCCGGACATTACACTGGGCCCTTGCACATAGATGGCGCCAGCCTGTCTGTCAGGCAAGACGCGCCCTTGTTGATCCCTGATCTGCATCCTGTGACCCGGCAGTTGACGCCCGCAGTTCACAAACTGACTAAACCGAATCTTTTGATTATCCAAATTATTATCCAAGGCGCAGTCCTGCGCGACCGGCACAGCCACTTGCTCATCAGACAGACGATTGCCATCGATAATATCTACTTTAAGGCCCTGATTTATTGGCGCAAAACTTACGGCTAGAGAACATTCCGCCATGCCATAACAGGCCAGAAAAGCCTTGCTATCAAAGCCACTTGGGGCAAGCTTGCTGGCAAATTTTATCAGCGCAGAGGGTCTTATGGTCTCGGCGCCAACCCCTGCGACACGCCACGCGCTGAGATCAAACGCATTCAGTTCATCATCCCGTAAACGCCGTGCGCACAGTTCATAGCCAAAAGGCGGACTGAATGAAATTGTCGCCCGGTTCCTGGACATCAAAGACAACCACTGACGTGGCCGCATGGCGAATTCACGAGTACCTAAATAGTCGACGGATATTTGTGCGGCTAGCGGAACCAGCACCAGACCCACCAGACCCATATCGTGGTAGAAGGGCAACCAGGATACGCAGCGGTCACTTGGGCCAATCTCAACGCCATGCTGAATAATTCCAGAGAGGTTACTCATGACCGCCCGCTGACTGATCATGACGCCTCGCGGAAAACGCGTACTGCCGGAGGTGTACTGAATATATGCGGTGCTGTCAGGTGATGGGTAAGATAACTCGGCGGTCGATTCCGGTAACTGCAGGAACTCCTCCGCGGTACCGACAAAACTCAGGTTTAATTCCTCACGAACCTCTTCAAGCAGAGGCTTGAGGTGATCGGGACCAATGGCGGCAACCGGTCCGCAACTGGCGAGCAGGCCTTTGAGCTGATTCGCATACGCATTGCGCGCACCAAGGTTGATAGACACGGGCAGAGGCACTGGCACCAGACCGGCATACTGGCAGGCATAGAAGAGCACCGCGAAATCCGCGCAGGTCTCGGCCAGGATGCCGAGCGGC
>JBGTHR010000042.1:0-4204 GCA_041746095.1 Gammaproteobacteria bacterium
GCAGCACTCTAATAAAGCATGAGGTCTGACGCGGTGAAATATACTACCCCGTTATGCTTCACTCTATACTTTTACATGAATCTTGTACAACGTGTTCGTAATAAAATATGATCGACGTAACTATCAGTGAGCTTAGGGCCAACCTGTTAAAATATCTTAGAATCGCGCAACAGGGCGATCAGATTAATATCACGTCTAAAGGATCCCCAGTTGCCACGTTGATCGCGCCCGTCAGTCAGCGTGATGCAGCCAAAGCCAGACTAAGAAGGTTGGCTAAGACAGCGGTCATACATGATGTTGTTTCACCGACTGGAGAGAGTTGGGATGCCATGGAATGATCATTCTTGATACCTGCGCAATCATATGGGATGCCCTTGAACCCAGTAAATTGTCCTCTAAAGCCAAAGGCGCAATTAAACGGTCAGGGAACGAACTGCTTATCTGCGATATTTCCATATGGGAAATCTCGTTGCTTATCAAACGAAAACGTCTTTTGATCGATGAGAATACTTCAGACTTTATCAATCTGGTTCTTCAATCAAGAAGTTTCCAGGTTCAGGGGATTACTCCGGAGATCGCTGAGCTTTCGGTCAATTTCGGGCCCGAAGTAAATAACGATCCAGTAGACCGATTGATTGCCGCTACCTCAATTGTTATGAATGCTCCTGTCATCACTGCGGATAAAAATCTCAGAGATGCGCCAGTAATTGACGTAATCTGGTAAAGGCGCGAGCATGCCGATTCGGCAATTTTGCTACAATGCGCGCCATGTCGGGAAATTCAATCGGAAGACTTTTCACCGTGACCTCGTTTGACAAGAGGCAAATAAAACGGGGCGCTACCCTATTTATATTTATCGGGATAAAGGGAAACCTTCTCCTTTCCCCTTTGACACATAATTGATGGGCTGTCCTAGATAACTGAGGTGATTCTAGAATAGTCAAATGCGAAAGAGCCGGATACGTTAGATTGCCGATAATTGCAAGGTAACCAGAGTCACTATTCCTCCATCGGTGGTCGGCTGAACGTCGTTCCACTGCAATCTGGACAGATTGGGATGTGGTCAGGCTGCGTGAATTCGATCCTTCGAGCGCACGTATCACAGATTAATACGCCCGGACCGGCAATCTCGCCGGTTTGGTACGCCGAGTGAGTACGCGCATTAGTACTCAACTCAGCCAGTGCGATTTGCGTCTGATCGGCAACCTGCAGGAGATTATCCAGCAGGCTGGCCTCTATCAGCTCGATATCCATGTGTAGCCAGGTTCGGGTTTCTTCCCGGGATTGATTCATTCGAAGTGCGATATCGTGTGTGTCACGGCGGATATAGTCGCTGATCAGCTGCGCTTCGTCACGAGTTGCCTGCCCAAGCTCGGTAAAATTTCTGCGAGCGGATTCAAAGGCATGATCCAGGGCTACTGCTATATCTTTCTCCGCACTCTCTATTGAATAGCGAATATGATCCAACATCCTGTGATAGATGTGAGTGAGAGATTCGTGATTATTCTCGTCCGGCATGGCAGGCTTATTACCCGAGTGAAGTTGTTGAATATTCTTAGAGTATAGCTGTGGCAAAATGATTTGCCGGGATAAGTTATCCTGGTGTACCGAAAGACTACGACGACTTGTTACAATAAGCGGTGGTCAGATACCACTATTGGCTGGTTTGGTACATCTGAACGATTCTATACACCCCCCATTTTTTTTGGCGTCAAAGCGGATTGACAGAGTTCATGCAGGAAGATTACAACCCGAAAACCATTGAGAAAGAAGTCCAGTCCCTGTGGCTTGAGAATCAATCCTTTAAGGCCGTTGAGGATACAGACAAAGAGAAGTTCTACTGTCTGGCCATGTTTCCTTACCCAAGTGGCAAGCTGCATATGGGGCATGTCAGAAACTACACCCTCGGTGATGTGATCAGCCGTTACCAGCGCATGCTGGGCAAGAATGTGCTTCAGCCCATGGGCTGGGATGCCTTTGGGCTGCCTGCTGAAAACGCCGCCATCAAGAATAAGGCGCCGCCGGCGCACTGGACCTATCAGAATATAGACTATATGCGCGAACAGCTTCAGCGGCTGGGTTTCGCATACGACTGGGATCGTGAAATAGCCACCTGCAAGCCGGAATACTATCGCTGGGAGCAGTGGTTTTTCACTCGGCTTTTTAAAAAGGGCTTGGTCTACAACAAAAAAGCCACGGTCAACTGGGATCCGGTGGATCAGACCGTGCTCGCCAACGAACAGGTTGTCGATGGCAGGGGATGGCGTTCGGGTGCACTCGTTGAGCGCCGGGAAATTCCACAATGGTTTTTGCGCATCACTGATTATGCCGACGAACTGATTGACGATCTGGATAAACTGGAAGGTTGGCCGGAACAGGTGCGAACCATGCAGTCCAACTGGATTGGTCGTTCCCAAGGTGTAGAAATTGAATTTTCCATAGAGGGGCGAAACCAGAGTCTGACAGTATTCACTACTCGGCCGGATACGCTAATGGGCGTGACCTGTGTGGCGCTTGCCCCTGAACATCCACTGGCAGCCGCTGCCGCACAGACCCGGCCGGAGTTGCATGAATTTATTCAAGGCTGCAGGCAGACCAAGGTTGCCGAGGCCGAGATGGCCACGCTGGAAAAGCTAGGGATGAATACAGGGTTATTTGCTGTGCACCCTATATCCGGTGAACGAGTGCCGATCTGGTGTGCAAATTTTGTCTTGATGGAGTATGGCTCGGGCGCCGTGATGTCGGTGCCGGCGCATGACCAACGTGACTGGGAGTTTGCGCATCAGTATGGTCTGGATATTCATGCAGTGATCTATCCAAGTGATGGACAGGCAGAGTTCAATCTTGCAGAGGGAGCGTTCACTAAAAAGGGAGTGCTGAGGAATTCGGGTGAGTTCGATGGCCTGACCTCGGGCCAGGCATTCGAAGCGATTGCTGATTTCCTGCAGGCTCAAGATAGAGGCAGACGGATAATCAACTACCGCCTGCGCGACTGGGGTGTATCGCGGCAACGCTATTGGGGATGTCCCATACCCATTATTTATTGTGATGACTGCGGCGCGATTCCGGTGCCGGAAGATCAGTTACCGGTTGTATTGCCCGAAGACGTAGAATTTCAGGGCGTCTCCTCACCTATCAAGAGTTCGCCGCAGTTCTACCAGACGACGTGTCCGCAATGTGGTAGTCCGGCCACGCGCGAGACCGATACCTTTGATACCTTTTTTGAATCCAGCTGGTATTTCGCGCGGTTTTGCTGCGCGGATAACTCCCAGGCGATGGTCGATGAACGGGTCAACTACTGGATGCCGGTTGATCAGTATGTCGGCGGCATTGAACACGCCGTGCTGCACCTGCTGTATGCGCGTTTCTTCCAGAAGCTGATGCGGGATATCGGTCTGTACAACTGCGATGAGCCATTTACTCGCCTGCTGACTCAGGGCATGGTACTTAAGGATGGCGCAAAGATGTCCAAGTCCAAGGGCAATACTGTCGACCCGCAGGCATTGATTGATCGTTATGGCGCGGATACTGTCAGGTTGTACACCATGTTTGCCGCGCCACCTGAGCAGTCCCTGGAGTGGTCGGACTCTTCGGTTGAAGGCCCATATAGATTTCTCAAGAAACTATGGAAGCAGGTGTATGTTTTCCAGCAATCTGGATCGCGTGTGACTATTGAGCCAGGAACTATACTGAATGAGGCGCAGTCATCCTTAAGGCGAAAATTGCACGAGACCATCCTCAAGGTGAGTGATGACATTGGCCGACGTTACACCTTCAACACATCCATCGCGGCAACAATGGAGTTATTCAATGAATTGACGCGTTTCGAAGATGTAACTGCAACCGGGGTTGCGATCACACGAGAAGTTCTTGAGACCATTGTGCTTATGCTTTCCCCTGTAGTCCCACATATATCGCAGGTGTTATGGGAGGCGCTTGGACACCACCATTTCGTGCATGACTGTGCATGGCCAAAAGCGGATGAGAGCGCATTAATAAAAGCTACGATTGAACTGGTAGTTCAGGTAAATGGAAAACTGAGGGGCAAGCTGACATTGCCAGCTGATGCAAGTCGTGAAGCGGTTGAGGCGGCGGCATTGGGGAATGAAAATGTTATCCGATTTGCAGAGGGTAAGACTATAGTCAAGGTAATTGTAGTGCCGGGAAAGCTGGTTAATGTGGTAGCCGTATAATTACCATAAGC
>JBGTHR010000043.1:0-3201 GCA_041746095.1 Gammaproteobacteria bacterium
AACAGTTCAGTTTGCGCAGGGAAATTCGATATGCTGGTGGTTTCGATTAATGCTTCCCAGTCAATCCCCGACAGATCAAGATCATCATGGACGGTAGGCGATGCATGGTGTAAGCCCTTTTTGCCAGTAGGCTGAAAATCAGTATTGCTCTTACTCTTCGTGGGTGGTCTGTGAGTACGCGTCTGAGTCATAATCCCTCCTTGATAACTTGCCTGACAGTTAGCTGAATGGATCACCATTAGTTGCTGTCACTATAAATAATATAGGCCCAAAATTGGCTTTCTGCCAGCATCTCCTGTTGAATTAATGTGTCAGTTTTATCTATAGATGTAAAATGTATATACTGCTGCAAATGATTGATTGTATTAACGACCAATCATAATGATGAAGCATATTGCATGACACAGCCAGTTTGATGCGAGCCTGGAAAGTCGGAATAAGCCCTTCCCAGCTATTATTAGTAGACCGGTTTTCACTTTGTTATCTTTCAGTTACATGTTTCACAATGATGATGAAATGCTTTTAGACCAAGGCGTCCATGCGACATTCTCAATTACTAAACCGTATATCTCCTATGTCTGACATTAGTAATCCCGCCAGACTGTTGCGTTATTTTTGTCATTGTGGACTGGTTTTTTTTGGCCTGATTCCTGCGCTGGTTCTGTCTGAGCCCTATTTGCCAGAGCACGACGAACAGGTGCTGGAAACACTGCCAGTCGATGTGTTTGCCAGGGATAGTCAGTTATCACAACTGCGCAGCCAGCTGGCAAGCAGGCCTGATGATGTCAATCTGGCGACAACACTTGCTAGTCACTACATTAAACTGGGAGACGAAACCGGTGATCCGCGTTACTTCGGACACGCACAGGCAGCGCTTCAGCCTTGGTGGGAGGAACAATCCCCAAATGCGGCAGTGCTGTTATTACGTGCAAAACTGCATGAGAAACAACATGATTACGATCGTGCATTGGCCGATCTGCACACTTTGCTTGCTTCGCAGCCAAATAATGCACAGGCCTGGGTCAACACCTCAAATATATATCGAGTTCAAGGTAAATATGATGAAGCGCTTGAGGCTTGCGCTTCTGTATACAGGTTACGAGGCGAAATACCCGCATTGATTTGCAGCACACCGATTCAAGGTGTAACGGGTCATGCGCGCGAGTCGTATGAATCGCTGCAACGAATACTGCCTCGGCTTCGTATTCAATCACCATCGTTAGCGCACTGGACACTCACCACAATGGCCGAGATTGCCGTGGCGCTAGGTTGGAATGACGAAGCGGAGGCGCATTTTCGTGAGGCGTACATTCAGGACGCCACTGATTTATATCTGCTGCGTGATTATGCGGATTTCCTGCTCGACCACGATCAACCCAACGAGGCGCTTGAAGTAGTAAAGGACAACACAAACGATGAGGGTATTTTATTACTTGCGGCCATCGCGGCCAAGATGGTTGGCAACGCGGAGCTTGCCAAACAGTATTCCAGTCTTTTAAAGGCCCGCTTTGATGAGATTTACCTGCGCGGGGGCGCTCCGCATGGTCGCTATGAATCCCGTTACGAGCTCGTGTTTGCCAACAATCCACAGCGCGCACTTGAATTGGCGCAGGCGACCTGGCAACAACAGAAAGAAACACGTGATACACGCAACCTTCTGGAAGCCGCATTACAGGCAAATGAGCCCGGTGCCGCTGAACCCGCAATAGAGTTTCTCAAGAGTAATAAGGCAGAAGATGTGGTACTGCAGAATCTTGTTAATCAGTTAACTCGAGAGCAGGGCCAATGATTCGTTTAATGAGTGTACTTACCCTGCTGCTATTGAGTGTTACTGCTAATGCGCACAAACCAAGCGACAGTTATTTAACGATCGAAGGTGGTCATGAGTTTCTGACCGCGCACTGGGATATTGCGCTCAAGGATCTTCAATTACTGATCGGACTCGATGACAATAACGACGGTAAGATTACCTGGGGTGAGTTAAAGGCCAAACGGCAGGCAATCACTACGCACACTTTCAGTCATCTAGCTATTCGTGCGGATGGCCAGCAGTGCAAGCTCATGGATTCCGATCTTCTGGTAGATAATCATACCGATGGCGCATATGCCGTGATCATCGTGGGAACCCAGTGCCCAGGTAATGCGCTGACACTGGATATCCAGTACAGCCTGTTATTCGATGCGGACCCGACACATCGGGGATTGTTGCGCTACACCGATGGTGTGATTGACAGCACGCATGTGCTGAGTCCGGAGCAGCCGAATCTGACGCTGAAGACAAGCGAGGTAAATCTATGGACCACACTCAGGGATTATCTGGTTGAGGGAATCTGGCATATCTGGATCGGTTACGATCACATTTTATTTTTACTCATGTTGCTGCTGCCTGCGGTGCTTGTGTTTCAGGACAAGCGCTGGCGCCCTGTTGAGCATTTCAGGCCAGCGCTCATAGAGGTCCTGAAGCTGGTGACTGCGTTTACGATTGCCCATTCCATCACCCTATCACTGGCCGTGCTCCAGGTAATTGAGTTGCCTTCCCGTCTGGTTGAGTCGGTGATCGCCTTATCAATCGCGATTACCGCGCTGAATAATATCTTTCCTGTCTTTACGTTGTCTCGCTGGTGGCTTGGTTTCGGCTTCGGCCTGGTGCATGGATTCGGATTTGCCAGTGTGCTGCTTGATCTTGGATTGAGCCATTCATCACTGGCAGTGTCATTACTGGGATTCAATCTGGGTGTTGAGGTCGGGCAGATTGCCCTTGCAACGGTCTTTTTCCCATTGGCGTTTATAGGCCGAGGCACCAGTTTTTATCGCAATGTGGTAGTACGCGTCGGTTCGGTGAGCGCCATTGTAATCTCGTCGGTATGGGTCATAGAGCGTGCTTTTAACCAGCAACTGCTAAATTTTTAATCAGTTGGCAGAAATGGACGCTGCCCGTATTCTCTATTAATAGTCCGTCAATAAGCTTGCGTTGGCGACACTGAGGTTGATCCACCACTGACATCGATACAAGAGAGCCTTAAAATTTGATTACCTGAATTCACATAATAAGAGCAAGTTAAATGACCTCCGGCAAAGCCGGAGGCTTATTAGGTGAGCGCCTCAAAGGCGCATTAAACATCATGTGCCGCCCAAGGCGGCTAGTTACAGTCCAAATTTCATCTGGTCGTGCCGTTCATCTTCAGCTTCCTGCTGGCGAAT
>JBGTHR010000044.1:0-4066 GCA_041746095.1 Gammaproteobacteria bacterium
GCAGTGACGCTATAGCCTTGAGCAGAGCTGAAACCAGCGCTGAGATTGCTCACCTTCATGGCCAGCATCAGCACAGCGGCAAAACCGATGGCGACAAACAGCCCCACCATTACTTCTATTGATCTCGTAGTCATACTCTAGCCTGTCTAGTAGCTGAATTAAAAATTTTGCATAAGTATTTGAGCATCCTGACTCCCTGCCAACGAACCTGCTATCGGAAACAGAATTATAATCTCTTAAAAATCATATGATTAATGCCATTCTTACTGAATTCCAAACATCAATGCTGTAAGTATGAAATCCAGCCCCAGTATCGCCAGGGCGGAATTTACTACAGTGCGTGTAGTTGCCCTGCTGACGCCTTCAGAGGTCGGTATCGCATCATAACCATTAAATACCGCGATCCAGGTCACTACAAATCCGAATACCAGGCTCTTGACCACACCATTGGAGATATCCTCAAGTAGATCCACTTTGGCCTGCATTTGCGACCAGAATGAACCATCATCAATTCCCAGCAGGCCAACACCGACAAAATACCCGCCCAGAATACCCATGGCGCTGAAGATCGCGGCCAACAACGGCATGGAGATAAAACCAGCCACGAAGCGGGGAGTGATGATCCGCTTTATTGGGTCTACAGCCATCATTTCCATGCCGGAAAGCTGTTCGGTAGCCTTCATCAGACCAATTTCAGCCGTCAACGCCGATCCTGCCCTGCCTGCAAATAACAACGCGGTAACGACCGGTCCCAGCTCACGCACCAGCGACAGTGATACCAGGACTCCCAGAGACTCTTCCGCGCCAAAATCCACTAGTGTTACATAACCCTGAAGGCCAAGCACCATACCGACAAAAAAGCCGGATACTATAATAATCAGCAGCGATAGCACGCCCACGGAATAGATTTCCCTGACAATCAGCAGCGGACGCAGAATAATCGCCGGAATACATCGGAGTATAGACAGCAGAAAAATATTGGCCCGCCCCAGGTTCTCAACAATTCCCAGCCCCCAGCGGCCCAGATTTTGTAAGACTGCTAGCATGTCAGTGGCCGGTCAGCAGGTCTTCGGCGTACGCCTTTGAGGGGTAGTGAAAGGGTACAGGACCGTCCGGCTCTCCCAGGATAAACTGCTGCACCCAGGCAGATGCGCTGTTGCGCAATTCATCCGGCGTACCGGATTCGACTATCTTGCCATCAGAAATCACATAGATATAGTCGGCAATGCTCATAGTCTCGGTCACATCGTGTGATACCACAATGCTGGTAAGCCCCAATGTGTCATTAAGCTCCCGAATCAGGCTGACGATTGTGCCCTTGGTGATTGGATCAAGCCCGGTAAAGGGTTCATCATACATAATCATCATCGGATCCAGCACGATAGCGCGCGCCAGGGCAACCCGCCGCGACATGCCTCCGGAAAGCTCACTCGGCATCAGCCAGCGTGCGCCACGCAAGCCCACGGCCTCAAGTTTGATTAGCACCAGATCGTGAATCAACTGCTCCTGAAGGCGCGTATGCTCACGTAGCGGGAATGCAACGTTCTCGTACACACTCAGATCCGTCAACAGCGCACCGCTTTGAAACAACATGCCCATCCGTTTGCGTAATTCATACAAGGCACCGATCTTTATTTTATGCACATCCTCGCCATCGACGCGCACCAGGCCACGGGATGGCCGCAGCTGCCCGCCTATGAGCTTTAGCAGAGTGGTCTTGCCAGTGCCACTGGGTCCCATCAAGCCGACCAGTTTGCCACGCGGGATATCCAGACTCAAACCGTTGAAGATCGGCTTGCCGCGACGGGCAAAATGCAGATCACGAATCTCGACCAGTGAATTTTGTATATCAGTGTTTTTAATGGCAAATAATCTCGTAAGCAAGTTTGTGCGCATAATACATGGTCGAGCCAGATACGCGAAATTCTGCGCACGAAATAGGCCGATAATATCTAACAGCCACTCCGCAGACCGAGTACGGCGCCAAACCCGGTCACAGTTACTACGGATCGTTCATACATATGAGAATCGCGCTCTTACTGTACTTTCTGAATATCGAACACTGCTTAATTTAAGCCCCATGCGCTAACATGCGTTTTTGATGATCCATTACCGGCATAATTTGACAGGCATGCATAACTCCAGGCCCAGCGCTGAAAAGATCCGCAAAATGGCGCTCGCTGTTATCGAGATAGAGGCCAGCGCCGTTGCGGCTCTGTCAAATCGAATCAATGAGGATTTCGTCAAGGCATGTGAATTCCTGCTGGCATGCGAGGGGCGTATAGTCGTTACGGGAATGGGAAAATCCGGCCATATCGCAGGTAAGATCGCGGCAACTCTTGCCAGTACTGGCAGCCCAGCCTTCTTTTTGCATCCCGGCGAGGCGAGCCACGGTGATCTAGGCATGATTACTCCCAGTGACGTAGTGGTTGCGATGTCCAACTCAGGGGAAACGGACGAATTGTTGACTATATTGCCAATCATCAAACGCCTGGGCATTCCCATGATTGCCCTGACGGGTAATCCAGAATCCACCCTGGCGATTGAGGCTACGATCAATATAGATGTCAGCGTACAGCGTGAGGCCTGTCCGCTTGGCCTGGCGCCGACTTCCAGCACTACGGCGCTTTTAGCCATGGGTGATGCCCTGGCAATAGCTCTGCTGGAGGCGCGTGGCTTCGGTGTGGATGACTTTGCACGCTCACACCCGGTCGGTCGTCTGGGGCGGCGGTTGCTGCTGCATGTCAACGATGTCATGCAAAAAGGTGATCGAATACCCGCTGTGAGCGCGGACACGCCACTTAGTGAAGCGCTGATCGAGGTCACCCGCAAAGGACTTGGCATGACCCTGATTACAGATGATGACAGGCGTATCCTGGGAATTTTCACGGACGGAGATTTACGCCGTATGCTGGATAACTCTATTGATATACACACCACTGCGATCCATGAAGTCATGACGGTTGACTGCAAGACTGTGTATGCGGATCAGCTGGCGGCCGAAGTGCTCAAAATGATGGAAGATCACAGGATCAACGCTTTACCGGTCGTTGATAAAGACAAGCGGTTGATAGGTGCGCTCAACATGCATGACTTACTGCGTGCAGGCGTCGTCTGAGCGTTTTAGACCTATATGCAGAATATACTTAACAAGGCAGCACGAATTAAGCTGGCGATCTTTGACGTCGATGGCGTGCTCACGGATGGTAGTCTCTACTTTGGCTCGGGAGGTCAGGAATTCAAGGTATTCAATACTCGGGATGGCCATGGCATGCGCATGCTGCAGCACTATGGCATTGAAATCGCAATTATCACCGGCCGGCAATCGGAAGCTGTGGAACAGCGCATGCGCGACCTGGAAATTCAGCATGTCTACCAGGGACAACGCGAAAAAACGCCCGTCTACCAACAATTACTGGATACGTTGCAACTGGAACCATCACAAACCGCCTATGTCGGTGATGATGTCGTCGATCTGGGTATCATGAAACTGGCTGGACTGGGAATTGCCGTCAAAGACGCTCATCCGTTTGTCCGGCAGCATGCCGACTGGATAACTCATGCGCGGGGTGGCCACGGAGCCGTTCGCGAGGTCTGTGAGCTGCTTTTACAAGCCCATGGTCTATTGGACAAGGCCATTGAATACTATCTACGGTGAAGCTCCGAATCGTTTTACTGGCGGGTTTAATTGGCGCTGGTGCCATTTTGACACTGTGGCTGTTAAATCTGAAGGAATACTATGGTAATGACTACAGGCCTGATACCTCAGCCTTACCCGATAACTCCATGCGCGATATTGAACTCATTACCACCAATGAAACAGGCAAACCCACTTACCTGTTACGGGCAGACTATATGACACATTTTCCAGTAGATGACAGCACAGAGCTGGAATCACCTAATCTGCTATATTACCGCGATGACAAACCACCGGTAACGATACGCTCCGAGACAGGCTGGATTACATCCAGGGGAGAAGAAATTTACCTGAAAGGTAAAGTGAATATTTCCCATCCTGCGGATAGCAAAAATTCAGCATTTACGATGAAAACAACGGAATTGCATG
>JBGTHR010000045.1:0-3817 GCA_041746095.1 Gammaproteobacteria bacterium
GATCCCCCATCAGCAAGGAGGTAATCATGCCCTGTCTCATCACTCCTGCCCCTGTCACCCCGGATCTGTTCACAAGTCCGCTGCGCGGCCCTTGAGCGCGAACATGCCGCGCGGACGCCGTTGTATGAAGATAATTATAAATATCAGAATCAGAATCTTGGCGAGCACCGTACCTGCGGCCGGTTCAAGAAACTTGTTCGCTATGCCGAGTGTCATGGCGCCAAAGAAGGTGCCCAGCAGATTACCGACACCGCCAAATACGACGACCATGAACGAATCGATGATGTAGGCCTGTCCCATGTTGGGTCCGACATTGGTCAACTGACTGAGGGCAACACCCGCAATCCCCGCAATTCCAGAACCCAGACCGAACGTCATCGCATCTATCCAGCCACTGCGAATACCCATTGCCCTGGCCATGCGGCGGTTCTGAGTCACCGCACGCATGTGCAGGCCGAAGCGTGTCTTCTTGAGCAGCAGCATCAATGCGGCGAGGACTAAAAGACTGAACAGGATGATGTATAAGCGGTTATAAGTGAGGAACAGCGCCGGATTGATCTCAACCGAACCGCTCATCCAGTCGGGGTTGGCGACCGAGCGATTCAGCGGCGAGAAGATCGAACGCACCAGTTGTTGCAGGATCAGACTGATGCCAAAGGTCGCCAGCAGAGTCTCCAGTGGACGTCCATACATAAAGCGGATGACACCGCGTTCTATAGCAATACCCACCAGACCCGCAACAATGAATGCAGCCGGTATTGAGAGTATCAGCGAAGTACCCAGCGCATTTGGCATCAACTGTTGCATCACATACGTCGTGTAGGCGCCCAGCATGATCATCTCGCCATGCGCCATGTTGATCACACCCATCACACCAAAGGTGATCGCCAGCCCTACGGCGGCGAGCAGCAACACCGAACCCAGGCTGAGGCCAAAAAACAGATTCTTCAGTTGATTGTAGATGCCGAGTTTGAATTCAATTCTGTCCAGCGCGTCGCGAGCAGCATTGATGACCTGAATATCTGTTTCGACAAACTCGCCCTGATCGTCTTTCTTCAGCACGTCGTTGAGTATTACGCGCACTTCAGATTCCATGGATTGCGAAAGGACTTCTATGGAATCAAGCCGGGTGGCAGTCTCCTGGCTGTTCACATCAATCACCGCAATAGCCAGATTGAGCGCCTGCTTGACTTTGTCATTAACCTCTACCTGCAGCGCATCCTTCAGCAGCTTCACGGACTCTGGCGACACGTCCTTAAGCATCTGCTTGGCAGCCGACAGGCGTACGTCCGGATCATCACCGCTGAGCCCCAGTTTGGCGATTGCGGTCAGCAAGACATTGCGCAAACTATTATTGATGCTGATTTTCTTCGCATCCCTTGAGCCTGCAACACCTAACGATTCACCCGTGATCACATCGAAGTGTTCGTAGCCTTTGTCAGCCTTGGTTCGCGTAATGATTCGGTCATCGGATTTTTGTGCATATAAATCCCCAGCCAGCATGGTCCTTAGAATCGGGATGGCGCGCGGATCCTTAATGGCCAGCAGATCGTCAATGGCCTTCTGTTTCTGAGTGAAACTCTTCGCGTTTAACGCCGTTACCGCATTCTCAAACGGATCGTCCTGCGCCACTGCCAATCCCGCACTTACTGATAGCAGGCACAGTAATATGGTGAAGACTGTCAGAACTTTGAATGACATGGTCATTTTCGCGAAAGATTAAAATCCCGAAGAAGTGTATTAATGCGTTCTATAAAGAATGGGGCGCCCGGACTATACCTGTCCGGACGCCCCGCTAGTGCGATTATGTACTATGATTATATGTGATTACTATTCGTAGTTTTGACCCGAGCAAGCACCCGTTTTGATGTTGAAGTTACCGCAGTTGATCGGAGCAGTCCAATCAGCCACAATCAACTTGCTGTCTGGCAGGAAATCAGTCCAGGCATCACCAATGACCTGGCCTGGAGTCTGCCACACGATTTCGAACTGGCCATCATCCTGAATCTCGCCAATCAGTACGGTCTTGGTCAGATGGTGGTTGGTGTTCATCACTGCTACGCCACCTGTAAGATTTGGCACTGTGATGCCATACATGGCCTCGCGCACTTTATCCACATCCGTGGCGCCGGCCTGCTCCACCGCTTTGACCCACATCTTGAAACCGATGTATGTCGCCTCCATGGGATCATTGGTTACGCGCTCTTCCTTGCCGATAAATGTATGCCAGGCTTCGATAAATTCATCGTTCTCTTCGCTATCCGCACTCATGAAATAATTCCAGGCCGCAAGATGCCCGACCAACGGCGCAGTGTCGATACCGGAGAGTTCTTCTTCACCTACAGAAAACGCAACGACCGGAATATCCTCAGAGCTAATACCCTGGTTTCCCAGCTCCTTGTAGAACGGCACATTGGCATCGCCATTAATCGTTGATACTACCGCAGTCTTCTTGCCGGTCGAGCCGAATTTCTTGATGTCGGCAACAATCGTCTGCCAGTCAGAATGACCAAATGGCGTGTAGTTGATGAGGATGTCATCCTTGGCAACACCCTTGTCTATCAGATACGCCTCAAGGATCTTGTTGGTGGTGCGCGGATAGACATAATCCGTGCCTGCCAAAACCCAGCGCTTGACGTCACCACCTTCTTCACTCATCAAATAATCCACAGCCGGTATCGCCTGCTGGTTTGGCGCAGCACCTGTGTAGAAGACGTTTTTGGATGACTCTTCACCCTCGTACTGTACCGGGTAGAACAGCAACCCGTTCAACTCTTCGATCACGGGTAAAACCGACTTGCGTGATACTGACGTCCAACAGCCGAAGATGACATCCACATCCTTGACTTCAACCAGCTCGCGGGTCTTCTCTGCAAACAAAGGCCAATTGGAGGCTGGATCAACCACTACGGCTTCAAGTTTCTTGCCGAGTAAACCGCCTGCCTTGTTCTGTTCATCAACCATCATTAAGACAGTATCTTTTAAGGTGGTCTCACTGATCGCCATAGTGCCGGACAAAGAATGCAGGACACCTACTTTGATAGTCTCGTCGGCAGCGCTGGCTTGAAAGCTCATTGAAGCAGCCATTACCGACACCACTCCCCCACGAGCAATGCTCTTAAGTATATTCATTAAATCCACCTCCTGAATTGTTTAACGACGCATAATCACTCTTATGCGTAAACATCGACAGTCCAAAACCTGGCTCGGACTGACTCAGCCTAGATAATGGCAAGGAGCGTGCCACAGGGTTAAAAATGCTTGATAAAGATCATATGAGCTTTTACAACTTATTGAAATTTAGTATATTCATTAACTTATGTATGATCCCAATCTTGAAGCGCACTGACAGGTGGTTGGGGAACTCGATCCTGATGCCCTATGATGGAGCACGTAAAATGAAAGGCGCACTACATTAGCGCCGAAGGAGATTCAAGAGCTTACTGACTGATCAGGACGGCCGGTTGACTAGATGCAACGAACACCTATCAAGGCAGGCCCGGAGTTTTCAATCAGAAGAGGCGGCCGTTCCAGGACCGGTTGCCAACGCGTCGATCTACAAATGAACGGCGGGGATTGCGTTTTTCAAATCGAATCATGACGCGACGATCCTTGTTGCATCGCCTGGCGGAAGTCCGCTTTTCGATTCTGGCAGGCTTGACCTTTGTACTCAATTTCCAGAATAGCATCATGCTCATAATCACTCTCCCTGATCTGACCCGGAATGCTACACTCGCGAGCCACGGAATAACGTGAAGGCGATCACGGGTTCGATGGCATCCAGTACCTGCATAAATTTTTTCAATATTCCAGATAT
>JBGTHR010000046.1:0-3573 GCA_041746095.1 Gammaproteobacteria bacterium
GTGTAATTTTGCCTGCTGACGCCAACGACAATGCATAATGCAAAAGCTCAGATGATGATAATTCTGCCACTCATGTTGCTCGTACCTGGCGCATGTAGTCTGCCAGAAAGACAAATACAATCACGACAGTCAGAGCATGAATGCAAAGCACTACTTTCTCAAGTGCTGGAGAGCGAACGACAGAAACGTACTATTCTTGAGCAACAATTCACAGCTAATGAAGTTGAACGTTATAAAACCCTGGACAGTGAAAACACGATCACCGCACAGATGAATGAGCTGGTGAAGCTGCGCGAAGAAAACAGGACACTACGTGACCAGCTGAGTCAATTAAAAGATATCGAGAAAACCATAAATGAGCATGAGCCTTCTGCTATTCTGCCGCTGAATGAAAGACAGACACAGGACGATGTCGATGAATAACCTCGCATCTCACAGAATTCTTATTGTGGATGATGATGAAAGTCTGTTGCGCCTGCTTGCTATTAGACTTCAGTCGAAAGGCTATTGTGTAGAGGCAGTCAGTGACGGCAAAACCGCCTTGGGAAAGCTTGCTACATTTCTGCCGCAGTTGATCATTACTGATCTGCGGATGAATGGCATGGATGGGATGACCCTGTTCAAACAAATTCATGAAAAACAGCCCAGTCTGCCCGTCATCATACTGACCGCGCATGGCAATATTCCTGACGCCGTCAGCGCCACTCATCAAGGAGTATATGGCTATCTGACCAAGCCTTTCGACAGCAGGATATTGTTGCAGAATATTGAATCCGCGTTACGCATTACTCACGATCAGCATGAAGTCACTCACGCTGCAACGGAGGATGCATGGCGCGAAGATATCATCTGCAGGAGTCAAGTCATGGAAGAGCTGTTAAATCGCGCAAAAATGGTTGCTGCAAGCGAAGCAAGCATCTTCATTCAGAGTAAAAGCGGCACAGGAAAGGAATTACTTGCCAAGGCCATCCATAAGGCCAGCAACCGGTCGAATGGCCCTTTCATAGCCATCAATTGCGCTGCAATACCTGAACAGTTATTTGAGTCTGAACTATTCGGTCATAGCAAAGGCGCCTTCACAGGGGCCATTCAAAATCATAGAGGACTTTTCCAGGCTGCTGACGATGGAACCCTCTTCCTCGATGAAATAGGCGACATGCCTCTGGCCTTTCAGGTCAAGCTCCTGCGAGTATTGCAGGAAGGTGAAATCCGGCCGGTAGGATCAACGCGCTCAGTTCCGGTAGACGTAAGGATAATCTCGGCCACGAATTCTGATCTTGCCAGTATGGTGGAGAATGGCGCATTCAGAGAGGATCTCTACTACCGGCTGAATGTAGTCATGCTTGAGCTTCCCCCGCTTTCAGACCGGCGGGAAGACATACCTATGCTCGCCAATTACCTGCTAAAAAATGCAGCCAATCAGAGTGGCAAAACTGTCACCGGCTTTTCACCCGAGGCAATGGAGATCCTGGTTGCAGCGCCATGGCCTGGCAATGTACGTCAACTCCTTAATGTCACCGAGCAGACCATGGTTCTGTCGCAGACGCCGGTGATATCAGCCACTCTGGTCAACAAGGCCCTGAATAACAGCAAGTCAACTGAAATGCTATCGTTCGCAGATGCGCGTGACAGGTTTGAGCGCGATTATCTGGTAATGACTCTACAGGCCACCGACGGTAATGTCAGCCAGGCTGCCCGGCTTGCTCAACGGAATCGCAGTGAGTTTTATAAACTGCTTCGACGGCACAAGCTCGAACCTGAACTGTTCAGAACACGCGCCAGCTAAAGGCCTTTATAGAGAGTAAGGCAAAATATTGATGACCATGAGTCTAATCGACAGATTCGCAGACAAATGGCTACGTTTGTCTGAAAATGGAGCCTTTATCGACTGGACACTGGTAAATTATTCAGGAATGCTTATTCGATATAATGCATAGAAGAAGCTATCAAAGACAGATTGGATTTCTACTGTGCAGATTAAGGTTAATTTAGATAACTTTGAAGTCTGGCTGATTGGAACGACTTCAAACCTATGGAATCAGGCTTATGTATAGACCCAAAATGGTCAGAAATCTGATCCTCAGCATAGCTTTACTGCTGACGCCAGCCGCCGCGGTTGCAAGTGATGACCTGATTATGGGCTGGATAGAAGAGATCGCCATAAAGCCATGGAATCTGGTTGCCAAGGCCAAACTGGATACCGGGGCCGATACGGCTTCATTACATGGCAAGGACATTACCCGCTTCATTCAAGACGGCGCTGAGTGGATACGATTTATCATGGAAGTTGAGGATGAACAAGGCCAGATACAACAATATGAGATAGAACGCCAGGTGACCAGGAACGTAAAGATCAAGCGGCATGGCGATAAATATCAGGTCCGGCCAGTTATTGATATGGAGTTCTGCATGGGCAGCCAAGTATATAAAACCGAGTTTAGCGTGACTGATCGTACGCAATTCAACTATCCGGTATTACTGGGCAGAAATTTCCTCAACGGTCTTGGGCTGGTCGATTCCAGTAACACATACCAGACGCAATTGCGCTGTGAGGAGCCAATAGAAACTCCAGATTCAGAGGGTCAGCCCACAACTCCTGAGACAGCAATAAACGAAGGCGCAACCGGCAAAGCCGCGGTCATCTGACGCAATTCTGCTAGAATGATGCAAGCAGTAATGCATTCTATGAATCGATTTTCTCAAGCTGTTCTCTAAACTGTTCACAGGGGTCTTCATATTTGACTTCGGGTGTGAACCACAAAAAATCATACACAGATCCACCATCGATAGTTTCCGGCAGATACTCTTCTGGAGAACTCACTCCCTGATTTAATTCGAGAAAAGCGACTATCTTATATTTTTTATTCGGCTGCCTTGCGCGCAGATAAGCCGGTACAGCAAAGTCATTGCGCACGTGACCAGCGCCAGCAATCAATATTGAACCTGAACCATTAGCATTCCTGATCAGGCCATCGGCCAGATACGCATCCCGCACACGTTGCATATAAAGCATGGTGTTCACATGCTGTTCTTCGGCATACCCGCAGTGCGACTGTATAATCTGATTGCGTAAAATTTTTGCATGGCCTGACGCCAGCGGCTGCTGCAGATTAAGTGTAGCCAACCGATCATTTCCCAGAGATTTAAAGCCGCCAGCATGCAGGTTCTGTAATTCATCGTCAGTAATATCAGCCGCAAAGATTGGCAACCCATTTTTCAGCAGTGTTTCAAGCAGGGGTTTATAAGCATCCCCAGGCCATCCGTCCTGTATTGCATGAGTATTCTTGAAGAGATTGTCGGCGGAAGGGTTGTTTGAGGCTAATACGCGATTAATGGCCGGCTGCTCATCAATATCAAACATCTCCATTACAATCACCGGTTTACGGCCCAGCTGCACCAAGCCATCTACTACGCGGGCCTGCAGAATATGGTGATCCGGGTTGTCATGGATCTCACCCAATAAAACATAAGATGCGTGCGAAAGCTCTTTCAGCAAATGATCCTGTGAAATCAGTGTATGATTACGCGCATCCCATATTTTGCCCGACAACTCATGATCTGCCTTCTGCTCAG
>JBGTHR010000047.1:0-4504 GCA_041746095.1 Gammaproteobacteria bacterium
GCTGCGGCCGAACACGAGGCGTTGTGGCCACTCAAGCGCATGCCAGTGCTTGTAGACGATGGCACAACCGTAGTGGAAGCGAGCATCATCATTGAACATCTCGGTCTCTATCATCCCGGGCCTGTGGAACTGATCCCCAAAGACTCTCGTGCTGCACTTAATATTCGAATGATGGATCGTTTCTTCGATGATTACATCATGACACCAATGGAGAAGTTCGTGTTCGACAGCATCCGTACGGCAGAAAATCGTGACCCTCAAGGTGTAACCGAAGCACGGGAGTTGCTTGATACGGCCTACGGCTGGCTTGAAGGGAAGATAGTAGGATGTGAGTGGGCGGTGGGCGATGCCTTCAGCCTTGCCGACTGTGCGGCCGCGCCTGCCTTATTTTATGCCGACTGGGTCCACCCAATCGCCGAGACATTCTCAAACGTCCATGCCTATCGTAAACGATTGCTAGCGCGGCCTTCTTTTGCGCGGGCGGTGAATGAGGCGCGGCCCTATCGTTCACTATTTCCACCAGGTGCCCCAGAGCGTGACTGATCTTTGAGGAACAATGCGCAAGAACAGAGTTAGTGCTTTCCGCTGGTGCGTGGCCGCGTAGCGGTGTCCGTTCAAGCAAAGAGTTACGTTTCTAGTTTGCACGAGACCGGAACTCGAAAAACTGTCATTTTATTTTTCACAGTTTCCAGAGTTGCGCTTAAGTAGGCCGCAAGCTGTTTTTCATACCCTGGATTGGAAGTGAGGCCCCAATTGTCAAAAGTTTTCGCTAGAGCTATTCCTGATTTATTTATCAATTTCCGATTCACAGCCACAGTTACGAACTCGCCACCTAAATTTACAAAATTAAAGACCATACCCCACAAGAATCCTTCTGCATCTATCACCTTGGCTATTGGCACAATTGGTTTACAGAGCCATACTTCGCGTTTTCTACTTGGTGTGGTGAAAAAGATACATTCTTTCGTTGCTCGAAAATCTAAGAGGTTACCTAGGCAATACATAGCGTTTCTCCAGAAATTAATGCGATTCGAGGTTAGCGGCACTCCGGCGTAGGGGTCAGCGTGCGGGCATCGGAGCCGGGCGTAGTCGCGTAGCGGTGTCTGTTGCAGCGAGTGGTTAGGTGTCATGCGCGTCGGTCAAGTAGCCCCCCAATGATAGTGTTTGCACACGGACATCAGTTTACTATGAAAGCTGGGTACAAATCGCGCATAAGACGTAGATAAACAACTCGCGAGAGATCGAATCACGTTACGTCCTAGTTCATGTAAGTCTCCTGCGACCAGCGTTAGGGATCACGGCTTCCGGGGTAGAATGAATTGCGACCGGAGCCACGAGTTGACCCAAGACTTCGTGTCTTCATCCATCGCCATCGTGCTGCATATCGCCGAGCGTACCGAGGCGCTGATGCCAGCCGATACAGACGCGGATGACTACAACGGCCCAGAACTCCGTGCCCTTCTCCCTTAAGTAAGCGTCGTTAGGTTCGATACCGATTATCCGACAGACCGGGATTAGTATGTCAACTTGACGGCGTACCGGTATAGTAATAACATTGTTATAACTATCAATCGAAGAGACAGTCATTATGAAAGCCATCATCCGTAAAATGGGTAATTCGCAAGGCGTAATCATCCCCAAACCCATGCTTGACCAGCTAGGGCTTGAAGGCACTGCCGAGATGACGGTTGAAAACGATGCACTGGTGCTGCGACCACCGCGCCGTATGGTGCGCGCGGGCTGGGCGGAAGCCGCCGATGCGCTAGCCGAGGAAGGTGACGACACGCTGCTATGGCCCGAGTTTGCCAACCAGGACGATGATACGTTCCGTTGGTGAAGCGCGGTGACATCTGGCTGGTGATGCTGGATCCCACCGTGGGCAGCGAGATACAAAAGACACGTCCGTGTGTCGTCATCTCCCCACCGGAGATGCACGATTTCCTTCGCACCGTGCTGGTTGCGCCCATGACCACCGGAAGTCGGCTGGCGCCGTTTCGAATCCCGGTCAACTTCGCCGGGAAATCCGGCCTGATTGTGCTGGACCAGTTGCGCGCGCTAGACAAAACCCGTCTGGTCAAACGGCTTGGAGAAGTCAAACGAAAGACCTTGAAAGCGACCTTGACAAGTTTGCAGGAGATGTTTGCCGAGTAACGAATGATCGAGACATCAGCCCGCGACATTGTAGAGAGCAACTGGTCAGTTGCCAGAGCCATCTGTAGGGTAAGCGTGCCGGTAATTGCGCAATTACGACCATGATTCGGAATCTTTGCAAACAAGATGAATGATTGATGCCGGGCTTGTTACCCAGAAGGCCTGAAAGCCTTCTGGCAACGGCTCGATTTCGTCGCAACGCACTACACCTTCCGACTTGAGGTATTCTGCAGCCGCATCAATGTCATTAGTGACCACCTCCAACCACGTTTCGGCTTGGCTGATACTTGGAACGCGGTCTATCCAGAGATTATTGGATCCGAACTCAAAGCCCGCCGAGGGATCGTGTCTTGTTATCTCTTTGAGTCCAAGCACATCACGATAAAACTGAATGGTGGCATCGTACAAATGAGGTGGAACCTTCATGGCGATGTTACAACCTGCCGAGAATGTTGCTTTCCTGGTCATATGGATTCCTTATGTGCACCTGACGATAGAGTTGAGCGAGGATTGTGGAATTGTGGTGTTTCACGGGATAGAGACTTAATGGTTGGAGCTCAGAGACCATCAGGAAAACGATCCGCCACGATGTTTAAATTAATGTTGTGTTCGAGGAGTGCCTTCGCAGCAGCAAGCACGAGGGTAAATCCGCCCATTGAGTCTAGCGCCTGGTTCACAATTTCATCTTCGTGGTGATGGCGGGATCAACAAACGCCTCGAACACTTCCACGACGGGTTTGCGGATCAGCGGTTCTGCCTTTGCTGTGGGTTCAGTTTTTAATTTCATGGAGGTCTCCTCTACTGTTAACGCTCTACAAAGGATTTCAGCTGCAACAACGCGTCGTCCCACTGCTCGCAGACGGTGTCGAGGTATGACCGCAGGTCATTGATCGGTTCTGGCACATAGATAAACTGGCTTTCCCGGCCGACGCGGGTTGATCTGACGATACCAGCCTGTTCCAGTATACGCAGGTGTTTGGTAACGGCCTGCCGCGACATACTGAAATCCGATGTCAGCCGCATGATGGAGCGCGACTGTCCATCACTCAGTTTTACCACCAGCATAAGTCGGTTGGGGTCGCCCAGAGCCGCAAATATCTGTGCCGGATCGTGCTGCATGTTGGGTTACACTATGACTCGACATGCGCCTGGATGTTGGTCACTTGCTCTGCCCATCCTGACTCATTCATACGAAAGGCATCTTCGTAACGTCCTTCTGGCAGGGCACTGAAACCGGATTCTGTAACTACGATAAGGGTGCCGCTGGGTGTCGGTTCAAGTCTGAATTCAACCAGTGTTGGCGGCTCGTTTGAGTAGTCAACATTGGGATCAATTGCATACGGATGCCACGAAAATGAAAACAGCCGCTCCGGTTCAATGGCCAGCACCTTCGCCTCCCATTTCAGGTGCTCGTAACCAGGATAGGTGATGCAGACATAGGATACCTCGCCGACCATAAATGGTCCGTCCAGTTTGACGCGAACCATTCGCCGAATTCCTGATGATCCGTCAGTGCACGCCAGACAGGTGCTACCGGTGCTTTTAACTCAATGCTCTTTTCTATTCTATCTCGCATAACGCAACCTACTGATTGCGTTAATAATCTCATATAGATAGCATTAAACGCAACTATTTAGTTGCGTAATTATCTGGTTCAGGAATTAAACCTAGAACAAACTTGTTGGTAATAAAAATAAACTCAAATGTCGATTCTGGTGTCTACCGAACGACTACTTATCATTCATAAAGATCGCAGATCTAACAACAGGTTTTGCAAGACGTCAATTACTAAGGAGAAATCTCTATGACGAATGATAATTTACAACAGCCTGTGATCGTGTCTCGAAATGAATGGCTGGTAGCACGCAAGCAGTTACTGGCGGAAGAGAAAAAGCTCACCCAACAGATGGATGCGGTAAATGCTGACCGCCGACGCTTACCGATGGTCAAGATCGATAAAGACTATCTCTTCGAGGGCCCGGACGGCAAGGTCAGCCTGCTCGAATTATTCGATGGCCGCCGCCAACTTATCGTCTATCATTTCATGTTCGATCCCACCTGGGAAAACGGTTGTTCAGGGTGTACGGGTCTGGTAAAAGCCCTGGGTGATTTGTCGATGTTGCATGAGCGCGATACCTCTTTTGTACTGATCTCCCGTGCGCCACTCACCAGGCTTGATGAATATAAAAAACGCATGGGTTGGAGTTGGCAGTGGGTGTCGTCTCATGGCAGCGATTTCAATTATGATTTCCACGTCACCCTTGATGAGGCGATTGCGCCACCCATGTATAACTATCGTAGTAAGGCTGAACTCCAGCAGCGTGAGGATGAGCCCTATTTTATGTCGGGCGAG
>JBGTHR010000048.1:0-2212 GCA_041746095.1 Gammaproteobacteria bacterium
CATAGGCAGGATGCCGACCATGAAACAACACATCGGCATAGGCCTGCTTGACGGCATGCACCACGACCTTATCACGAACCGGTCGGCCATTGACAAAAAAATACTGGAGATCCGGCTGGCTGCGCGAGAATGTGGGTTGACTCATCCAGCCGGACAATCGCATACCCGCAGCCTCCTGCTCAAAATGCAGTGACTGTGACGCAAAGGCCTGCCCACACAGGATCTGCAGGCGTTTTTCACATGATTTCGTATCCACTGCCGTGGGTAATGAGTAAACTGTCTTGCCGTTATGCTGTAATTGCAGTTCTATGTCAAAGCGGCTCAATGCAAGCCTTCGAACAACCATCTCGACATGCCCGAATTCTGTACGCTCGGTACGCAGGAATTTGCGCCGCGCCGGGATATTAAAAAACAGGTCATGCACTGTAACGGAGGCGCCACAGGGTAATGAAGCGGGTATTGGCGACTCAAACTGCTCGTTTCCATCGCCGCTGATCTGCCAGGCGTGGCTTTCTTCGGCAATCCTGGAGATCAGCGAGAGGCGTGATACCGAGGCAATGCTGGGCAATGCCTCGCCACGGAAACCGAGACTGCGGACATTCAATAACTCGTCTATCGAGCTGATCTTGCTGGTTGCATGCCGACTGAGCGCCAGGGCAAGCTCATCTTTAGGAATACCACAACCGTTATCACTCACTTGAATGCGCTTGATTCCACCCTGCTCTATGCCAATCTTAATAGTTGTCGCCTGCGCATCAAGGCTGTTTTCCACCAGCTCCTTGATCACCGAAGCGGGCCGCTCAACCACCTCACCGGCGGCGATCTGATTAATCAACTGGGCAGGTAGTTGCCGAATTGTCATTCGATGAATAACCGGCTTGTCAGAATGCTGGTTAAAACGTGATGATTCATAATAACTTCAGAGGTGCTTCATCCTGCAGGTTCAGGATCTGCCGAATACTCTCAATCGCGGCGGCGGTAAATTCCTGTAAATCACTCCAGTGATCAGCGATACCCACACATTGCGAACCATCCCGCATGATCACCCACAGGGCGTGACTACCTGACTCTATAGTGTTCTGATTTCGCACTGATATGACGTACAGACCCGGATCCATCTGGCCAGTCCTGACCACAGCGGCAACATAACGATACTCAACGGCGTCGTCCGATTCGATTTCATCAAGCACGGTTACGGTAAATTCGCCCAGGCGGTAACGGTTTCGAGGAATTGCTGTCAGAATGTGCGGCTTGTTCATGTGTATCCTGTAGCGGATCAGTCAAGATTGCTAATTTAATATGAGCGCGGAAGTATCAGAATTATACCCGATGACGGGCGCCGTAAGGCCCATCAAGGGTTTGTATCTTGAACATAATGTCCACAAGCTGGGCAACCCAGCCCATCCTTTCGTATACGCAAATTTCGTGTCAAGCCTGGACGGACGCATCTCTCTGATACCGGCAAATTCAGAAATCCCGTATTTACCGAATGAACTGACCAGTGATAATGATTTCAGATTATTTCTTGAGCTGCATGCCCAGGCAGACTGCCTGATAACCCATGGTGGTTACCTGCGCGCCCTACATGAAAACCGGCTCGGTAATATCCTGCAAACAGGGGTTCATGAGAATACCGCGGACCTGGCCGCCTGGCGTGCAGTTAATGGACTGAAACCTCAGCCAGACATAGTGGTGGCAAGCAGCAGCCTTGAGTTTCCGATACCTGAATCGATATCACACTATAACCAGCGGCTTATTATAGCAACTGGCGAACTAGCCGACACAGCTAAAGTCGAACAGTTGAAACGACTGGGCCACACCGTGATTTTCGCTGGCAAAGACCATCTGGTCGAAGGCAATGCCCTGGTCAGGCGCCTGGCGGAAATAGGATACCAAAGCCTTTATCTGATTGCCGGGCCGCGCATGCTGGAGACCATGCTGCGCGCGCGACGCCTGGCGCGGTTATATCTCACGATCTCTCATCGACTGCTGGGTGGAGAGCGGTTTCACAGCATGATCGCGGGCGCGCTGCTGGGTACAACGGGCTGCCTTGCATTACGCAATATGTATTACGATCGCGGTGCGTCCGACGGCTTCGGTCAGTGGTTCGCGCAGTTTGATCCCGCGTACCGATGAGCGCGTGCCATTCGCGGCCGGTACACGCGCGCAGGCCAGAAGGCATCGCAGGGGAGGGATAATGACCATCATGCGC
>JBGTHR010000049.1:0-3416 GCA_041746095.1 Gammaproteobacteria bacterium
CGCTTCGCTAAACAGATCGATCTTGTTGCATACCAGCCAGCGTTCACGAGCGCCAAGTTCAGGGCTGTAACTCTCCAGTTCATGGGCAATCTGCAGGACTGAGTCGAATGGATTCGAGCCATCAACGGGCGCCATATCCACGACATGCAACAACAGGCTGGTGCGCGACAGATGTTTGAGGAACTGGACACCCAGACCGGCACCCTCAGCCGCGCCTTCAATCAAACCCGGAATATCGGCCATCACAAAACTTTGTGATGACGCCATACTGACGACGCCAAGCCCGGGTTGGAGGGTGGTGAACGGATAGTCAGCGATCTTGGGCCGAGCGGCCGAGACGGCTGAGATCAGGGTCGATTTGCCGGCATTTGGGGCACCCAGAAGGCCCACATCCGCGAGTAATTTCAGTTCGAGGTGCAGTTCACGGCATTCACCATGGGTCCCTTGAGTGGACTGCCGCGGTGTGCGGTTGGTTGAACTCTTGAAACGGGTATTGCCTAATCCGTGCGCCCCCCCTTTGGCTACCAGCAGTAAGCCGTCATGCTGAGACAGATCACCAATCAATTCGAGTGTCGAAGCGTCTCTAGCCAATGTGCCCATGGGCACAGGTATCAGTTTGTCCTCACCTGACTTCCCGGTGCACTCACGGCTACCTCCATTTTCTCCACGCTGTGCTCGAAACATGCGTTTGTGACGAAAATCGACCAGCGTGTTCAGATTGGTGTCGGCCACGAGATATACGTTGCCGCCGTCGCCTCCATTACCTCCGTTGGGACCGCCAAATGGAATGAATTTTTCACGCCGAAAGCTGACACAGCCATCGCCTCCATCGCCGGCCTGGACAGTGATAGTCGCTTCATCGACAAACTTCATGTTCGTTGGTAGACAATGTTCATATTGAAAAGATACAAAATGGTAGTCTCTATCGCTTACAGAATAGTGTAATCAGGGTCCATAAAAAAAGCCCCATCATCGGGGCTTTCTAAGATGCTTATTGGGTAACGGGCTACTCACCAGGCTGAATACTCACGTATTTGCGATTCAGGGGTCCCTTGTTATGGAATACAACGGCGCCGCTCATTTTAGCGAACAGAGTATGATCCTTGCCCAACCCTACATTGGCGCCAGGGTGGAATTGAGTGCCACGCTGCCTGACCAGAATGTTACCCGCCAGCACTTGTTCTCCGCCATAGCGCTTTACACCAAGACGTTTGGATTCTGAATCGCGCCCGTTACGTGTACTGCCGCCTGCCTTTTTATGCGCCATGAATGTCTCCCTGCTTAGACCTGTATGTCGGTGATTTCAAGTTCTGTATATGCCTGACGATGGCCCATCTGGCGGCGGTAGTGTTTGCGGCGACGAAACTTTACGATCTCGACTTTCTTGCCGCGGCCGTGGGATTTAACGGTTGCCATCACACTTCCAGACGTTACTAAAGGCGATCCAATGGTTACACTGTTGCCATCAGCAAGCATCAGCACATGATCGATGCTGAACGATGAACCCTCATCGGCGTTCAGTTTTTCTACTTTGATGACATCGCCTTTGGCGACCCGGTACTGTTTTCCACCGGTGGCTATCACAGCGTACATGCTCATGCTCCTGAATCAACTCTAAAAAAGAGGGGGAATTCTACTGATAGTCGGACACCAGGTCAATCAAACAAATTAGCATCATTTGGACAAATTGCTGAGATCAAGTGGTTTAAGGCGATAAATTAAAGCCTGCATCCTTAAAATAGTTGTAAATCATCGCTCAAAACCCGCCCACAAACTTGATTCCGTGCACAATAAGACATAATGTCGCTAGCCCGTAACCAAATCTGAAAGAATTGTGACGCTTCCTCTGAAAAATGACCTGCATGCCTGCGTGGATCTAAAACAGATAAAAGACCTGATCGAAGACGATATGCAGGCGGTCAATGGCCTGATCCAGAAGCGGCTGTACTCTGAAGTCGTGCTGATCGATCAGCTTGGGCACTACATTGTAAACAGCGGTGGCAAGCGGTTGAGGCCTACGCTGGTGTTGTTGTCCGCGCGTGCCTGCGGATACGAAGGTGACGAGCATATTAATCTGGCCGCGATCATCGAGTTCATACATACCGCCACGCTACTACATGATGATGTCGTGGACGCATCGGAATTACGCCGTGGTCAGGAGACCGCCAATACTATCTGGGGAAATGAATCCAGCGTGTTGGTGGGGGATTTTCTCTATTCCAGGGCCTTCGAGATGATGGTTGAGGTTGGCAGTATGCGCATCATGGAGCTACTTGCACACACCACCAACACTATTGCCGAAGGCGAGGTGCTGCAATTGCTCAACTGTCACGACTCCCAGACTACCGAAGACCGCTATATGGAAGTGATTCGCGCTAAAACCGCCAAGTTGTTTGAAGCTGCCACGCAGGTAGGTGCAATACTCAGTTATAAGCCGCAACCAGTCGAGCAGGCCATGGCGAGTTACGGCAAACACCTGGGTACGGCCTTTCAGCTGATTGACGACGTACTTGACTACAGCGCATCGCCTGCGGATATGGGCAAGAATGTGGGTGATGATCTGGCGGAAGGAAAGCCCACATTGCCACTAATCTATGCTATGAATAATGGCACCGATGAACAGGCAGAGGTGATCCGCAATGCCATAGAGCAAGGGGGGCTAGATCAAATTGACTTTATATTAAAGGCGATTGAATCCACAGGGGCCATTGCTTACACTGGCGGGATTGCCCGCGCAGAGGCAAGAGAAGCGATACATCGGCTGGAAGTGCTGCCAGATAATGAGTATAAGTCAGCGTTGACAGCCCTGGCGGAATTTTCGGTCAACCGCAGTTATTAATCACCGTAATAAAAGACAGTAATAGAAGACATTCGGAGTGTAGCTCAGCTTGGTAGAGCACCACGTTCGGGACGTGGGGGTCGGAGGTTCAAATCCTCTCATTCCGACCAATATTCATAACGAAAAATGGCTCTTTAAGAGTAACGAGAGGTATTTTTCGTTATGAATATTATGCAGGATCAGGATTGGGACCGAATCGAGGTTCACAAATTTGTCTGGAACAAATTTGAACCGCCGCAAGCGGGCCCGAAAGGCGGAGTACAGGGAGGTACGGAGTAAATCCTCTCAAGTATTTCAGGAGAGATTCCACCCACATCAGGCCACTATGCAGCGATATCCTGCTCGACAAAAAGTGTATGCGCCTGAGAGTGCCAATTATGTAATTTAGGCATTATACTTATAGTATGAGTATATAGAATTTTCCGGTTATATTTTAAGGAATGCACATTATAAATATACAGGCAAGTATGAGGAGGCGTTTATGACTTTAAGCACCAAGATCAAGGCCCCGGAGGGTCATTCAATACATCATGTGGCCTGCCCACATGATTGCCCGGATAGCTGCTCAATGCTGGTA
>JBGTHR010000050.1:0-4795 GCA_041746095.1 Gammaproteobacteria bacterium
ATCCTTGATGAAATTCAGCAAAATAGCGGCGCGATTTCGCATACAACCCGCTTTGATCTGGCTACCAAGGTGTTTGAACATACCGCGCGCTATGATGGCGCCATCGCCAATTATCTGGGTTCACAACTTGAAGATCGATTGACACGAGATTTCCCGCGTACTCTTAGTCTGCAATTCAGCAAGGCGCAGTCTCTGCGCTATGGCGAAAACCCGCATCAACGGGCGGCTTTCTACCGTGAACACGAATTAAATGAAGCGTCGGTTTCAAGCAGCCGCCAACTGCAGGGTAAAGAGCTTTCCTACAACAATATTGGCGATACCGATGCCGCACTTGAATGCGTCAAACAATTCCAGGCCCCAGCCTGCGTAATCGTTAAGCACGCCAACCCCTGTGGTGTCGCTGTGGCCGAAGATCAGTACGCAGCCTACGACCGCGCCTATGCAACGGATCCGACCTCGGCATTTGGCGGAATCATCGCATTTAATCAGCCGCTGCAGGCAAAAACAGTTGAGGCAATACTCTCGCGGCAGTTTGTCGAAGTGATCATAGCTCCGGAGGTCAGCGCCAAAGCCCGGGATTCGCTGGCATCCAAAAATAATATCCGTGTGCTCGAATGCGGATTCTGGAAACAGGCCGTTGCGGGTAAAGACTACAAGCGAGTCAATGGAGGCCTGCTGGTTCAGGATCGGGATCTCGGCATGGTCAACGAAGATGAACTGAGAATCGTATCGCAACGTTCTCCCACAAGCGATGAGCTGCGGGATCTACAATTTGCGTGGCGAGTAGCAAAGTTCGTGAAGTCCAATGCAATTGTTTATGCGCGCAATGAACAGACGATTGGTGTGGGCGCCGGGCAGATGAGCCGTGTCTACTCAGCCAGGATTGCCGGCATCAAGGCCAATGATGAAGATCTTGAAATCAAGGGCGCGGTGATGGCTTCCGATGCATTCTTTCCCTTTCGAGATGGCATTGATGCCGCATTTGATGCGGGTATTTCGGCTGTGATTCAGCCCGGTGGTTCCTTAAAAGACGCGGATGTCATTGCTGCCGCAAATGAACATGGCATGGCGATGATATTTACCGGCATGCGACATTTTCGCCATTAGTATGCAATAGATCGCGTAACCAATCATTACAAAGGTCGATAACCAGCCGATACTCTCCTCGCGTCGATGGATATTTTATGTCAATGCGTTGGCAGCCTGCATCAATGCAACCCTGAATTCACATGCCTGAGCACTAGCGTAGATGTTAGCATTCCGCATCGCTGAGATTGTTTTTCCTATGTTTGCAATCATCTCGGTTGGTGCGGCTTATGCGAGTTTTTTTCAGCCCAGCATGGAGTCTGCCAATCGCATTAATCTCGATGTATTCGTCCCTGCGTTAGTGTTTTCAGCCCTTTCTGATAAAACCTTCGAGCTGCAGATGTA
Source organism: Gammaproteobacteria bacterium (assembly GCA_041746095.1). Lineage (GTDB taxonomy): Bacteria > Pseudomonadota > Gammaproteobacteria > JBGTHR01 > JBGTHR01 > JBGTHR01. The sequence continues at coordinate 1,432 of JBGTHR010000050.1, forward strand.
CGGTAAACTGGCGCTGGGTGGTGCGACGGTCATCCTCTTATCCGGCCTGATTGTCTGGCTTGCGCTCATGCGCACTACGATACAACCCAAGACACTGGTTCCCCCAATAATGTTTCATAACGCCGGCAACATGGGGTTGCCATTACTGGTATTGGCCTTTGGCAACGAGGCATTACCGGCTGCTCTGGTCCTCTTTTTGCTCGGCAATGTTACCCACTTTGGAATTGGGACATACATCCTTGATTACCGGACACAGCTCTGGCATGTATTCAAACAGCCGGCAATTATTGCTGCCGCCCTGGCGATTATCGTCAGCCTCAGCAAAACAACAATACCCACCACAATTGCCTTGCCGATTGATATGCTCGGTAAAATTGCAGTCCCCCTGATGTTGTTCTCTTTAGGAGTAAAGCTCATCAGCGCCGATCTGAGCGAATGGAAAATCGGCTTGCTTGGCGCGATTATCTCTCCACTATCCGGTGTGCTACTGGCCTGGATGTTCCTGCAATTCGTTGAGCTGCCACCGATACAGGCAGGCTGCCTTTTCCTGTTTGGCGTCCTGCCTCCCGCAGTCATGAATTTTCTATTCGCGGAGCGTTATTGCCAGGAGCCTGCCAAGGTAGCCTCTATCGTGGTGCTTGGAAATCTTTTGTCTGTGGTCACTCTGCCACTCGCACTTGCCTATGCCCTGCCTCGCTTCAGTTAGAATGGCAAGTACAAAAATGACAGCAGACTTGGCCGTAATTTCAGTTCTACAATTTAACCGGGAATTCAGCAAAGGGTTTGAACAACCATGAAGGTTTTAATCGTTGGCGGAGGAGGACGTGAACACGCGCTCGCCTGGAAGGCGGCACAATCATCTATGGTCGAAAGAGTCTATGTCGCGCCCGGTAATGCCGGTACGGCGCGTGAGCCAAAAGTTGAGAATGTAGACATTGCCGCAGAAGACATAATCTCGCTGAAAAACTTCGCGTTAAAAAACGCTGTTGAACTGACCATAGTGGGGCCTGAAGTCCCGCTGGTCGCCGGGATTGTGGATATCTTTGAGGCGGAAAATCTGCGTATTCTTGGCCCTGGCAGAGCCGCTGCCCAGCTGGAAGGTTCCAAATCTTTCAGCAAGGCGTTCATGCAGCGGCACGGAATCCCGACGGCGCAGTATCAAACGTTTACCGACAAGGCCTCTGCTATTGATTACCTAAAGTCATGCCAGTTACCAGTAGTTATCAAGGCCAATGGCCTGGCGGCCGGCAAGGGTGTAATTATCGCTGAGACTGGACAGATAGCTGTCGCAGCCATTAGCGATATGCTTGAGGGCAATGCCTTTGGAACAGCGGGCAACCGAATCATTATCGAAGAGTTTCTTCAAGGAGAAGAGGCAAGCTTTATCTGTCTGGTCGATGGAAAGCATGTTTTACCGTTTGCCACCTCGCAGGATCACAAGGCACGTGACCATGGCGATAAAGGACCCAACACCGGAGGCATGGGCGCGTACTCACCTGCTCCGGTCGTCACACCGGAAATTGAGACCAGGATTCTACAGGAGATCATTTATCCTACTGTTGCCGGAATGGCGACCGACGGGCATCCCTATCGTGGCTTTCTCTATGCAGGTGTAATGATTGATGCCAACGGCGCACCACAGGTGCTGGAATACAACTGCCGGCTTGGCGACCCTGAGACGCAACCCATAATGATGCGCATGCGCAGTGATCTGATTGAGTTATGTCTGGCAACATTGAATGGCACTTTAAATACCGAAAAAATCGACTGGGATGAGCGAGTGGCTCTAGGTATAGTCATGGCGGCGGGTGGCTATCCCGAGAGTTACGCAAAGGGCCATACTATCACTGGACTCAGCGGCCTGGATACAGACAACACCAAAATATTTCATGCCGGGACTCAACTTAAGAATGACAGTATCGTTACCAGCGGCGGGCGAGTACTGTGCGTGACGGCATTAGACAATACTGTCAGCGAGGCACAGCAACGGGCTTACAGCGCCGCTGAGAAAATTAGTTGGAAGGATGCCTTTTATCGCAGGGATATTGGTTACCGGGCAATCGCGAGGGAAGCTTAGCCCAGAATCTTCATTGAGGGTTTGATCTTGAGTTTTAGCATAGACCCAAATTGGACGAGATATTATTATTGCTTTGACGGATTGTCACTCCAAACAAAGCTACACTACTATCGATAAAACTATAGTTAGTCGTCAAACAGAACATGATTGAAAACCCAATATCTGTAAAAGACTTCGCTGAATCGAACGTTCTGCGGCGGCAAACCGTCTTTAAGGTTATTAAGCGTCTCTGGATTGAACCAGAAAAGTCTCGTGATGGAGACCAACATCGCGGGCAAACAATCTCATATATTACAGAGCGCGATGGGCGTTTCAGCTGAGTCTTGACGTTATGCACCACAAAAGTTTTGAGGTAAACTTACAACCATGAGCAACTTAACCGAGTTAGAGAAGGAGGTGCTAAACCTGCCCCCGAAGGAACGAGAGCATCTGGTACTGGCAGCATGGGAAAGTCTCGAAAAAGGCTCAGCCGCATTAGCAAACTCCGCCTTTGATCCTGAAGGTATTGAGATCGCCGTTCGCCGCGATGAAGAAATCGAATCCGGCTCAGTTCAATCCATCAGTCACGCGGAGTTCATGCGGCGTACTGACGGCGGATGAAAATTGAATATCACCCGTTAACCACATCCGATCTGAACGAAGCCGAAAAACACTACTGCGAACAACAACCAGATTTTGGGAGAGAGTTTCGAATCGAGGTGTATGCAGCTATCAAACGTATTCGAGATAACCCATACTTATGTGCCGAGGAACAAGGAGTTCGCCGCGCTCTGTTGAAAAGATTCCCCTATTCCGTTGTATATCGAATTATCAATGATAAAACTCTCCGAATTTTGCTCATCCGCCATCATCGACGTCATCCAGAGTTTGGATCAAAACGGCAATAAAGTCTGGCTTAAGAAATGGATCGGAATGTTAGCTTCGCTACACAGAATCCCTAATAGTAAGCGTTACCTTTAATCTCCAGTACTTTGGCCGCAAACTAATATTGAGTTTTCGGACTACCGCTTCATTGCCTCAAAGAATTCATTATTGGTCTTGTTGGTCTGCAACCGCGCCAACATAAAATCCATGGCCTCGATCTCATCCATGGCGTGCAGGAATTTTCTCAATATCCACATCTTCTGCAGTTCATCGGGTTCGGTAAGTAACTCCTCACGACGAGTACCGGAACGGTTGATATTGATGGCGGGATAGATGCGTTTTTCAGCGATGCGCCTGTCCATATGGATTTCCATGTTGCCCGTGCCTTTGAATTCCTCGTAGATTACTTCGTCCATCTTGGAG
>JBGTHR010000051.1:0-2169 GCA_041746095.1 Gammaproteobacteria bacterium
GGGTAAACAGAGTCGTCAGAGTGCTGAGCTTGCGTATGCTGCTCTGACCCAACGTCAGTGTGTTGCCGTCTATATCCAGATTCTGTCCCATGAGTCTTTCTGTGTCAGTGACGCGCTCGCTAGGCAGGCGCAGTGTCAGGCGTGTGCGGCGCGACGGGTTGATAAAGTCATTCGGGCCTTCCGGGCGCATCCAGCCGTTGCCGGATTCCGCCACATGAATTAAATGTATACCAGCATTGGGTTCCTGTTCCAGCCAGGGCAGGGCGCTGAACAACGCCTGTGAGAGGGCATAAGCATGATCAAGTGGCAGCTGTTTGCACTGTATTTTGAATGACAGGTCAACAATGTCACTCGGGACATCGAAGTTGACCTCGTCTTTGGTCTCTTCTTCCCAGTAGCTATCAGTCATTACCAAGCCGGCTAGTTATGGTCGGGCGTACTTCCCGCCGAAGTGAACAGGGATTCAAGCCGCTCCTCCCAGTCTTCCGGTGTGTCCTGGAACGGCGGGCGCACATCCATGCTGAAGAAACGTTCACCTGATTTTGCGCGTTGCCGAATGGCCGCTTTCAGTTCTTCAAAGCTCTTCAACTGATGATTTTGCAGAAGTAGTTCACTTAGCCAAAGCATGATGATATCTAGTTGTATCCATTGAGTTGAGTGTTGGCAGGCTGGTGTCCGCAATACGGTCGTAAGAACGGGCGCGATAGAGTAAACGCGGTGAGTCTGAATTCGGGCTGTCAGAAAACGCGGTGCGAGAGTGCAGTATATTGTTACAAACGATGCCCTCGCCTGGATTCAATCTGAGCGAGACCCTGTATGGATTGTCTTTTTCCAGTATCTGCCGCATAAATTCAACCGCCGCTCGTGTATGCGCATTGTCCCTCCAGATGATGTTGCGCGTTCTGGCTGTGTAGCGCATACCTAGAGTATTCGTGTCCGGTTGATGGTAATACACAGGGCCTGACTGATCCGGCCGCAGTTGCAGTCCATTTTCTATATTAGCGGGAATGGTCATGGCCTTCGAATGCATGAGTGCGCGGATGTATTCGGGGTTTTCATCGCGCAACAGTATATAGATGATGTCTGTATCCAGCAGGCGGTTTTCACCACCCTCCTGCGCCGCTCTGATACAGTGCATAAGAAAGGAGCGTATTGGTTTATGTGGAGAATTGTAATAACCGTCGGTGTGCCAGTTCAGCGGACGGCTGGTGTAGGGGATATAACCAGATTGCCTGCCTTGCTCCATGACTTGAATCGAACTGATGCTGTCGTGATCCGCGCACAGGTTTGAGTCCAGATTTATCATACCCAGCCGCAGGGTGAGATTCCGTATCGCCTCCTTGCTCGCCTTGTGTGCGGGATCTGTTCGGTAAAAGGCCATGTTAGTAGCCTTGCAGACGTTCAGCAATTTCTGAATTTCTTCGCTACCAGGATTTCCTATATCTGCGATTTCCACCCACAATTCTTTCGCAACCATTGGCAGGGCGTTTAACTTCCAGCCCCGCCACTCGTCGTACGCATGCCGGTTATCCAGGCAGAATGGGTCGAAAATGCGAGCACTCGAATCGCCAGAGGGCTGTAATGTCTTTGCGTTCACTGGTTTAATTAATAGATTAAAAGACTACGAATTCCTGATGATTTCTGTCATTATTGTCTCAGGTGCAGGCACTGATGACCATGCCGAACAGTGGATATGAATTGCTAGCTGGTTATTCGATAATCCAGAGTGGCAAATGTCCAGAGTTTGAATATATCAGTCAGGTCTTTGTAATACTTGATTATTTCGCTAGTTATATTGAATTACTTATCAGCGTCCATAAGAAATTTTAATACCACCATATCCCCTTTGAGATAACCTGATTTTTAGGTGTCCACCCATAAGGTAGGATATTGCTAATAAGCGAGTACACCTACACTACTGGCAAGTTGCCAATATTCCATAGACTTGGCTACAATTTTGGGCCGGCATAAGAAAGCGCATGGTTGCTCGCGCACAATTGAGCGTCCGAGAATTTAACTTTTTAGCAACACAAACTGATCTACCACAACTGTTTAATATAGGAGATGCAACATGGCTGACAATCACCATGAAACTCCAATGCTTGATGAGCTGGAGAATGGCCCGTGGCCTAGTTTTATATCCGGAATCAAGCGGCTGCGCGACAAACA
>JBGTHR010000052.1:0-5662 GCA_041746095.1 Gammaproteobacteria bacterium
ATTGCTGGAGTAATCTGCCAGCTCACACCATAGCGATCCTTGAGCCAGCCGCACTGCTCAATCTCACCGCCCTCGGATAACCCGTGCCAGTAATGATCAACCTCTGCCTGGTCCGCACAGCCCACACTGAACGATATGGCATGATTAAATGGGTCCAGTGGCCCGGCATTAAATGCGGTGAATTGCTGACCGGCCAGTGTGAATTCGACTATCTGTACCGATCCGGGCGGTCCGCTGGGTGATTCGGCAGGCAGCTCTGTCATGCTCTGTCGAAGTGTGAATTTGGGAATAGCGAGACATAGAACCTGGCTGCTTCCTCAGCCTTCTCAGCGAACCATAAATGTGGAGTGATTTTCTGAATATTGGACATAGGATTCTCCTTTTGTTTGTTTACATGCTCTTACCGTCAACCGCCTTGGAATCGAGCTTACGGGTATCGACACCCGTCATACAGTTGACGTTGATCGCCACCATCTCGCCGCCATCGGGCAACTTGCCATAAGCAAAGCTCTGCACACCGCAGGTCGTGCAGAACAAATGCTGAATCTGCTTCGTATTGAACAGATATTTCGTGAGGTTGCCCTGCCCCGATTTAAGGTCGAATTTCTCACGCAGCGCAAAGGCGAGGACAAAGCCCATCGGCTTGCAGCGTGAACAATTGCAGGTAATCGTATTGTCGATATCGACATCGACTTCATAGGCTACAGCGCCGCATTGGCAGCCGCCTTGGTAGTGTTTCTCAGCAATAATTTTTCTCCATTTCTGTGTCCAGTAGCGCGATCAGACGGATTGTCAGTCTTACCTGCAAATGGTGCGGCGAGTTGGAAGCAGCCCAGCGGACAGCCTTTGCCCAATTCTCGATCAGGATGCGAATTCGGTTTCGCTGTTCATCAGGTTATTCCCCATAGTCCAGTTTCGGATGTCAGTCGTTTACGCACGCTTCAGGCGTCGTGTCGAGGATGATCCAGAGCGGATTCATGTCGGGGCATTGTGCGGATCCTGGCCGGGATCGGCGATCTCCTGCCCACCCTCTTTGCTCCAGAAATGCCAGATGGCCGCCGTCCTTGAGGGTGAAGACAGTGTAGCCGGGCATGTCGGCATCCCTGTCGCCGACATAGTTGTGGGTGAAGTCGCCGCTAGTGTCCGAATAGAGCTTGAGATTCTTCCAGCCGCGCTGTTTACCGAGACAAGTCGTTACGCCCATTTGCCGTTCTCTTTTATCTGTTATGGAGACTATTGAATCATGGACGCATCGTAATATTCGTCATGACGGCGCACCCAGTCCATAATCTCTTTTTCATTGCGGCCTTTCGGGGTGATATCCAGATACATGAAGGCACCTATCATTTGCTCATAGCCACGGGCATAGCTGGAGTACGTGTGGAATAGCTCACCGTCGTCACGCTTGTAAAAGACGCTGAGGCCATGCAGTTCGTCGAAACCTTCGGCCATATCGTAGTTGTAATCGACTTTACCCTTTGCGAGTTCTTCTTCAGTGAACGACACATGGAAATCATAGTTGAATTCCGAGCCATGGGACGACACCCATTTAGCACGCCAGCCCATGCGCCGCCTGTAGGCCTGTAGCTTGGCCAGCGGCGCGTGTGAAACCCGGACATAGGCGACATCGTGATTTTCCAGATGCACGACCGCGCCTTCGGCATGGTCTGCTATTAATGAACAGCTTGGGCAGCCCGCCTCCCAGTCAGGCCCGAACATGAAGTGATGGATGATGAGCTGGCTGCGTCCGCTGAAAAGATCAGCCAGCGTCTGCCTGCCGTCGGAGGTGTCGAACACGTAGTCTTTTTCGACCTTTACCCACGGCAGTGTGCGCCGCTCGGCGCTCACCAGATCGCGCATGCGAGTCAGCGCCTTTTCGTTTTTGAGGTGCGCCTTGCGCGCGATCAGCCACTCGTCCCGTGAGACGATTCTCGGATTTTCTAGCGCGGTGTTTGTCATAATGGATTCTCCTTCAAAGTGGATTGCCTGGGGATTTTCTTTACACCGATCCTGGCACGGATCTTTGTTGCGACAAGAACGGCCAGACACCCAGTCGAAGTAACGCCAGTGACAGTCCAGGCCGCCGTTGCAATGCATGCCGGACACATACGATCTTCTCCTCTCAGTACATTCTCTTCTCGCCGCTGCTGTTGCTCAATTCCCGAACCGGCCGCACCTCGATGCTACCTGCGCTTGCCGGTGGAATCTTCGCGGCCACTTGAATGGCCTCGTTCAGGTCCCTGGCGTCGATCAGGTAAAACCCGGCGAGCTGCTCCTTGGTCTCGGCGAAGGGACCGTCGGTAATCGATACCTTGCCGCTTCGCACCCGCACGGTGGTGGCGGTCTCAACCGGCTGCAGGGCCTCCGAGGCCAGGCACAGGCCGCGCTTGCGGAGTGCATCGTCGTAGACCATACACTCATCGTCTTTAAGGGCATCCGGATCGTCAGGGGATATGCTGGCGAGCTTCTTCTCGTCCAGGTAGACCAGGCAAAGATATTTCATGAGAACCTCCAAATCGTGGTGGAATGGCTGTGGTTATTAGATAGTCGTTTGGCGTTGTCGAAAATCGACATTAGGTGTGTGATTTTCGTAATCCACCCAGCAGTTAGTTCTATATGCTATGGTGCTGATGGCTTTGCAGGCTTTTCGGTAGGGAGGATATAGGCATACACTCCAGGACGCTGATACGGATTGAATGATGGGTGAGCGACGCATCTTGCTCGTTATAGCTATTTACTGGAGGACAACTGCGGATCAGCTCATGTGCGAGACATCGAACAGTGATGTGTGCACGTATGGTGGTGTTCTGCCAAATACCGTCCGGATAATTCACCGGAATGGAATAGCTGGCCAACGGGACGAGCAAGAGTATTGTTTACCGTGCCGGCTAACTCCTTATCGTGGTGGTCATCACCGTTACCTGACGATAGGATCAACAGCAAATCCCCACACACCCAGATTCCGATGGCGTGCGATCTCCTCGCGCGTCCTGTAGTCTATCGGCGCATTCGGGAGGGCCACAGCCCAGCCCTGTGAGAGCAGGTATGCGCTCAAATCGTCATTGTCTGAGGTGCAGATGGCTGTAATACTTCGATCATTATTTGTCCACTGTTCCTTGCAACGCACGCCTTTTGCCGCAATCTTGAAATCAAGCGCCAGGGCCGCCCTTGGCGCGCACTTTACGGGCCGCTGAAAGCTCCGGCAATCCTCTGCTGTCTCTGGAATGTGAATGCCAAAAAGATGAACCGTACGGCCATTGACGCGCAATGTGCCATCATCATTGACGAACGCAGAGCGCGTGCCCCTGGCTGTTGCCGTTTCGAGGCAGCAGCCAAGGGAAACTATCAAGGCAGCGTAAACAGCAAATTGCGCGACTGGCCATTGAAGCAACTCTCGTGTATTCATATCAAATCCAGCCCTGCTATTAAGGCCCTGACTAAAACAGAAATTTCCATGTGGATGAAATTATAGAAACAGTTTGAATTACCTGCCCTTAATTGTAATGGTCATTTAGTTTAGATCGCTATGTCTCGAATTCAAGACCGTCTACATTGAATCGAAAAGATCTCTTTAAATCATCGCTCCTATCCTGAGAACTCTTAACGAGAGAAGAATCAATATTCAGCACTCATTGTCAGAATTAACAACCAACATTTCATTTGCAAATCTATAAGAGATCCTAAGCTAAGGTGATATACGAGAAATACCGAGGAAAATCAGCCTGGGGTATTCTTTTCCACCCAGCGCTCGCCTTCTTTAAGCGTCTCTTTTTTCCAAAAAGGGGCTCTGGATTTCAAGTCTTCCATGACGAACCGATTGGCCTCATAGGCCGCAGCCCTGTGCGCCGACCAGATTGCAACCAGTACGATAGCGTCATTGGGGAAAATCTTTCCCACACGGTGCAGCACCAGTGCATCAAGGATATCGAACTTTTCAAATGCCTGATCGCAAATGGACAGCAGGTGTTTTTCTGTCATTCCCGAGTAATGATCCAGCGTCATGCTTTGTACATCATCACCTTCGTTGAAATCACGCATGGTTCCAACAAATACTGCGGTTGCGCCGAACTTACCCTGCTTGTCCAGCATATTGCCTTGATAGTGGGCGACTTCACGCCAGGGATCAAACGGTTGAGGACGAATCTCAATCAACATATTTCATTTCAGAAAAAGTCATTAATGACGTTATTATACTGCTATAGAACCCACCGATTCGACTGGCAAGGCGCATACCACATGACTGATCTACAGGGCGAAGCACGGGCATTCATCGCGCTCGATATTGCTGTATTAACCATTTCCGACTCACGCACCGAAGCGAATGACACGTCGGGAGACTTGCTGATCGAACGCCTTAAAAAGGCCGGGCATCGCCTGTTTGAAAGATGCATCGAACCGGACGATGTCTATCGAATTCGCGCCACCATATCACGCTGGCTGGTAGAACCGAATGTACAGGTGATTCTGACGACTGGGGGAACCGGTGTTACCGGCCGGGATGGAACGCCAGAGGCAGTTGAACCATTGCTGGATAAAGAAATCAGTGGGTTCGGAGAAATGTTTAGAGTGATTTCTTATAATTCAATTGGTACATCCACTCTGCAGTCCAGGGCATTGGCCGGAGTTTCTAATGGTATATATATCTTTTGCCTGCCGGGTTCGAGCGGCGCATGCAAAGATGGCTGGGACAACCTCATTGAGAAACAACTGGACTATCGCACACGGCCTTGCAACCTGGTGGAGTTGATGCCGAGATTACTGGAGAAATGATATTTTCAGAGAATGACAATACTTGACTCTTAGAAACTATCCAGCCAAGTGGAAAAGACTAGCCGCCGATATATGACATCTCCACCTTGGGCAATAATATTGATTCTTGACTGCGAATTTCCGAGTAACGGTCGGAACGCCTGGCCCATACGGATGCAATAAACTCGGATATATACTCGTCCGAGGCGCCCTCTCTTACCAGACGCCGCAGATCATGTCCCTGAGTGCCGAACAGGCACGTGTATAGCGAACCCTCGGCGGATAACCGGGCCCGTGTGCAGGCACTGCAGAAAGGGTGCGTCACTGAACCAATCAGGCCGATCTCGCCTCCACCATCACGATAACGCCAACGTTTGGCGACTTCGCCACGGTAATTCGCCTCTATCGGTGTAATGGCCAGCTCCGTACTGATAGTCTCGGCAACTTCGCACACCGAAACGACATCATCCATCTGCCAGCCGTTGCTGCTGCCCACATCCATGTATTCAATAAACCGCAGAATGTGCCCGCTGCCATGAAAATACCGCGCCATGGGCAGTATGCTGTGCTCGTTTACATCACGCTTGACGACCATATTGACCTTGACCGGACCCAAGCCGGCTTCGGCCGCATTATCGATCGCCTGCAGTACACGTTCGACGGGAAAGTCGACATCATTGATGGCCTTAAAAGTCTCGTTGTCGAGGGCATCCAGGCTGATAGTGATGCGTTTCAAACCCGCCTGTTTCAGGGCAATAGCCTTTCCGCGGGTAAGCAGGGAGCCATTGGTGGTAAGGCTGATGTCTTCCAGCCCTTCGAGACTAGCCAGCTGTTCGATCAGGGCTTCAAGCCCTTTTCTAACCAGTGGCTCACCACCGGTAAGCCGAATCTTGCGCACACCGTGCGCGATAAA
>JBGTHR010000053.1:0-9650 GCA_041746095.1 Gammaproteobacteria bacterium
CGCACAGATCCTGCATGAGACATCTGAACACGAGCAGGCAACCGCGCTCAGAAACCGCGCGGTTGAACGGTTGGAGGAATTATCCCTGCAGCGTGATCAGTTCAATAATCAGCGAGTGGATCTTGCCGACAAACTCAATACTGCGCGTGAGCAGGCGCGGCTAAAACGCGAAACAGTACATTCGCTGGCCCTTAATCTGGAGACCATGCGCGCCCGCATTGAGGCGATCAGTAGCGGTATTCAACGCATGGATGAACTGGTGCAGCAGCATCTTAGCCGCAGCCAGAATCTTGCCAGCATGCTGCTGGTTTCTTCTGAGCCATTGCAAACCTTGCAGCATGAATTAAAGGGGTTGCTGGATCAGCGGTTGACAATAGAACAATCCCTGCAGGAAGTGCGCGCCCGTGTGCAAGGTCTCGAAGCAGACATGCGCTCCGGGGAACAGCAGCGGGTGTCGCTTGAGCAGCAGGTTGAGGAGTCACGCTCCGAACTCGACAGGCGCCGTATGCAGTGGCAGGAGATCAACGTGCGCTCCCAGACTCTGCGTGAGCAACTGGCCGAGAGCGGTCTTGACATTCAGGAGTTGTCTGACAACCTTGCAAGCGACGCCGGCATTGAGGTCTGGAGCGAGAATCTGGATGCGCTCAGTCGCCGAATCGAGCGGCTCGGCCCGATCAATCTTGCCGCCATTGATGAATATGAAGAGTTGAGCAAGCGCAAGGAGCATCTGGATGCTCAACAAGCCGATCTGAACGAGGCGCTGGACACACTGGAACAGGCCATTCGTAAGATTGATCGCGAGACGCGCACACGTTTTCGTGAAACCTATGACCGCGTCAATACCAGCATGCAGGAAACATTTCCCAGGCTGTTCGGCGGCGGACAGGCGCATCTGGAGCTGACTGATAACGATCTGCTGACTACCGGCGTCTCGATACTCGCGCGGCCTCCGGGCAAAAAATTATCGACTATTCATCTGATGTCAGGTGGCGAAAAGGCATTAACGGCGGTCTCCCTGGTATTCGCAATATTTGCCCTGAATCCAGCGCCATTTTGCATGCTTGACGAGGTGGACGCGCCGCTGGATGAGGCCAATGTTGGCCGTTTCTGCGAATTGGTAAGGGATATGTCGCGGAATGTGCAGTTCATTTTTATCACCCATAACAAGATCACCATGGAATTTGCTGACCGGCTGATTGGCGTTACCATGCACGAACCGGGGGTCTCGCGGCTGGTGACGGTTGATGTCGAAGAGGCTGCGCAAATGGCCACAGCATGATGCAAATGTGCGCTTTGCAACTAAGTCAGATACGTTTTATAAGTTCAATCACAATGCTGGATAGTTGAAAATAAACCTATGTCCGAGAGTGGCTTTCGCTGGGTATTACTGATTGTAGGCATTATCATCCTGGTCATTATTTATCTGCTGGGCAAACGCTCGCGTTCGCGTCCGCCACGTGATCTGATTGATGAGGCCACGCAACTCGATGATGATATGAATCTGGCGTTCAGAGTGGATGATGAGGAGCCGGAATTTGATGTGACTGATTTTGAGGGAACAGAAGAAGAGTCGCATAGTTATGTACAATCTCTCAACGCATTGCATAGGCGGGAATCCAAGACTCGAGTCTCGACGGGAACATCAACTCCAAAAGAGCAGAATGTCATTAGACCGGAGAAACCAGCACCTTCTGCTGAATTACCGGAAAAAAAGCGGCCTTTATCCAATCCAACAGAAAAAATTACACCCATATTAGTCCGGCGGGAAAAGACTGTCCCTTCGACAGATAGGCGGGAAAAGATTGCCCCTCCGGTGGATATGCCGGAGAAAATTGTAATTTTGCATGTTGTAGCGAGCGATTCTTCGGTGTTTACCGGCGCCAGTATCATGCAGGTGGTCGAACAGCTTGATCTGGTCTACGATGCGAGAGGAATCCTCTTTCGTCCGATTGAGCGCTCGGGAAAACGCCAGGCGTTGTTCAATGTCGCGAGCATGGTCAAGCCGGGACTGATTCCACTGGATAGTATTGAAACATTTACCACACCCGGACTTAGCCTGTTCCTGCAACTGCCGGGGCCGGAGGAAGGCTTGAAGTCATTCAACGCCATGTGGGATTGCGCACAAGGCCTTGCGACGTTGCTTGAGGGTGATATTCAGGATCAGGCACACAGTTCGGTGAGTTCTCAAACCATAGATCGGCTGCGTGAGGAGATACAGTTGTTCAGTCTCAGACAGAGTACGCCTAAGCGGGTGAATTAACTTTAGAGCACTTCTGAAGTAATGACCTTTATTTGAGATATATTATTTATTGGCAAAGTAGGGTGGGTTAGGCGTAGCCGTAACCCGCCTTCCGAGAATCGGCGGGTTACGCGATGAAACTGCTAACCCATCCTACTGAACTGCCATGTTGTTCTGTAACGATTGATGCCTCAAATGAATGACAAGCAGCGTATCACAGAATTGCGCGAACAGCTGGATCTGCATAATTACCGCTACTACGTCCTTGATGATCCTGAGATTCCGGATGTGGAATATGACCGGCTGCTGCGCGAGCTGGAGTCCCTGGAACAAAAACACCCCGAACTCGTTACTCCGCAATCCCCTACTCAACGTGTAGGTGCAGCGCCTCTAAAAGGTTTTGCGGAGGTGCGGCATGAGTTGCCTATGCTGTCACTCAGAAATTGCTTTACCGAAGATGAATTGCTGGCGTTCGACAAGCGAGTTCGTGAACGTTTAGGCCACGAAGATGAAATTGAGTATGCCGCTGAACCCAAGCTGGATGGCCTGGCCGTCAGTCTGTTATACGTCAATGGCAGGCTGGAAAGGGCGGCAACCCGTGGTGATGGTCAACAGGGCGAAGACGTTACGCAGAATATCCGCACCATCAAGTCGGCGCCACTGGTCCTGCGGGGCACGAGTTATCCGGACAGACTGGAGGTAAGGGGCGAGGTTTACATGCCCAAAAAATCTTTCGAGAAATTTAATGATCAGGCCAGAAAGGCGGGCGGGAAGATCCTGGTAAATCCGCGTAACGCTGCTGCAGGCAGTCTCAGGCAGCTGGATCCAAAACTCACGGCTCAGCGCCCACTGGCGATCTATTTTTACAGCGTAGGCATTGTCGAAGGCGGGGAGCTGTCCACACGGCACAGCGAAGTATTGAGACAATTAAGCGAGTGGGGTCTGCGTGTTTGTCCGCAGAGTACTACTGTGCTGGGCACTTCCGGCTGTATTCAATACTACACGTCAATTTTGGAGGCGAGGGACTCGTTGGGCTATGAAATTGATGGTGTCGTCTACAAGGTAGACCGCTTCGATATGCAACAGGAGCTTGGCTTTGTTTCACGCGCACCGCGCTGGGCGATTGCACATAAATTTCCAGCACAGGAAGAGCTCACTCGAATTATTGGCGTTGAATTTCAGGTTGGCCGTACCGGCGCACTGACACCAGCAGCCAAACTTGAGCCTGTGTTCGTGGGCGGCGTGACGGTCAGCAATGCGACATTGCATAACATGGATGAGATACAGCGCAAGGATATCCGAATCGGTGACACGGTTATTGTCAGACGGGCCGGTGATGTTATTCCTGAAGTTGTGAAGGTATTAGTGGATCGCAGGCCGGCCGATGCTCAGTTCATTATACTGCCAGTGCGATGTCCGATCTGCGATTCCGCTGTGGTGCGAGTGGAGGGCGAGGCGGTCGCGCGGTGCAGTGGCGGACTTGCCTGTCCTGCGCAACGCAAAGAGGCGATCAAACATTTTGCCTCGCGCCGGGCCATGGATATTGAGGGCCTGGGCGATAAACTGGTTGAGCAGCTGGTTGACTGCGGGCTGGTTAATTCGGCGGACGGGCTTTACAGATTAAGCCATGAGCAGTTGGCCGGGCTGGAGCGCATGGGAGACAAGTCCGCACAAAATCTGCTGGACGGAATTGAGGGAAGCAAGAAGACCACCCTCGCCAGGTTTATCTATGCACTGGGAATTCGCGAAGTAGGCGAGGCGACCGCGCAGGTCCTGTCTGGATATTTTGGCAATCTTGAGGCATTGATAGAGTCGAACGAGCAGGCCTTGCAGCAGATTACCGACGTGGGGCCAATAGTGGCCAGACACATCGCGACCTTTTTTTTGCAGCCGCATAACCTGGAGGTGATCGGCTCGTTACGATCGGCGGGTATTCACTGGCAGGATCAGCAGGCCATGCGCGCTGAGCAGCGTACCCTGGAAGGAAGCACCTTTGTGTTGACTGGCACATTACAGGGCATGACACGCGATGAGGCCAAACAGAGACTTCAGGCGTTGGGCGCCAAAGTAAGCAGTAGTGTCTCGGCCAGGACAACCGCGGTCATTGCCGGGGAGAATCCCGGTTCCAAGCAGGATAAGGCAGAATCTCTGGGTGTTGAGATTCTGGACGAGAACGCCTTGCTTAAATTGTTGAATTCATAACCAACCCTGCTGCAATTCATCATGGTAAATAGCAGGCCTGCAATTGTCATGTAATTGCGGTACGATGTTGTATAAGCTGCTGAATTGAGATGGGCTGGCGCCTTCTCTTGATCGACTGTAATTTGAATGTAATGCTATTTTTGAGCGTTTACTATGATCTGGCCTGGAGACGTTATCAGCGCTTCCGCACATTACGGTACAAAGCGATATGCCATTTGACAGGAGAAAATACCTTCGCCATGAGGTGAAACTTCCCGCAGAGCTGTCTGCGGATGCAGCGGAGTATTACGCAGTGGAAATTCAGAATCTGTCGCTATACGGCATGCAGCTTGAGGCGGAAGCCTGGCTGATTCAAAAGGCTATTCCTGATGCCAAGCGTGTGACGCCGATGCAGCCACACGAATGCCGTCTCAAGTTTGCACTGAAATTCAAGGATAAGCATATTGAGCAATTGCTACTCGACTGCAACATTATCAGTGTAAGCCGACGTTCACAAACCCGCTACTTGCTGAGTTTACGTTATCATAACCTTGATAATACGACGACAACCTTACTTGAGTCCTTTATTACCTAATCGACGTAACTGCCAGGCGCCGGTTCTACGCAAGCGTTTTTAAGCATTCATTCCACTGACGGCAATGTACTCACTGATCCTGCCCTTTGTAAGGCTGAGTTTTTTTGCGATTAATCCCCAGGACTTGCCGGCCTCGCGCGGTCTGCTGGTATTCACTCTGGTCAGCTATGGGCTGGTCAGCGTGTTAATTGCCACTCCATTGTCAGATTTTGGCACAGGGATCGTGCAGAGTATGATTGAGTTGCTGCTACTGACCGGCTTTACGCTTGCCGCACTGCGTCTACGCAACCACCCCGACCGCAGTGCGCAAACCCTTACTGCGCTGGCGGGCACTGGGGCGCTGTTGAGTGTGATTCTGCTGCCCTTTCTGTACCTGTTCGCGCCTGCCGGGGATGCTGCCGTCTCGCAGGAACTGCTGGTGATTAATTTTCTGGTAATCATCTGGCTGATTGCTGTCTATGGACATATATTCCGTCATGCGCTGTCAGTAAATCTGATGCTGGGTATCATGACTGCGCTGGCCTACCTGGTAATCACCACAACAATCATCAACAGAATTTTGTCTGCCTGATGTTGAATTCGGTAATATTTATCTGCTACGAGTTCTAAGACGTGCACATTCACATACTGGGTATCTGCGGGACCTTCATGGGCGGGATTGCCCTGTTGGCGCGTCAGGCAGGGAACACTGTGACAGGCTCGGATGCCAATGTATATCCACCCATGAGTACTCAACTGCAGGCTGCGGGTATCGAGCTGAGCGAAGGCTACCATGCTGAACATCTGCAGCCAGCCCCGGACCAGGTAGTGATTGGGAATGTGATGTCTCGCGGTAATCCGGCGATTGAATATCTGCTGAATCGCAATATTCCCTATACGTCGGGGCCGCAGTGGCTATACGAGAATATTCTGCATGAACGCTGGGTGCTGGCGGTATCCGGTACACATGGCAAGACCACGACGGCCAGTATTCTTGCCTGGATACTCCACTACGCAAATCTTAATCCCGGGTTTTTGATCGGCGGAGTACCCACGAATTTCGGTTTGTCCGCGCGACTGGGTGAGTCACCGTTTTTTGTTGTAGAGGCCGATGAATACGATACCGCATTTTTCGATAAACGCTCCAAGTTCCTGCACTATCATCCACGAACGCTGATTATCAATAATCTGGAATTTGACCATGCCGATATCTTCGATGATCTGGCGGCAATCCAGAAGCAGTTTCATCACCTCATACGCACCGTTCCTGGCGAGGGACTGATCATCCATAACCAGGATGACAACAATATTGCTCAGGTGTTGGAAATGGGCTGCTGGTCCGAGCGTCAGGAATTTTCCATGCAGTCTGGTTCGCCAGACTGGTCTGTGAATCCGCTGAACTCCGATAGCTCTCGATTTGCCATTCATCACGATGGCAACTGCGTTGTTGCATGCCAATGGGGTCAATCCGGAGCGCATAACAGCGCCAACGCATTGGCGGCCATGCTTGCGTCTCGACATGCTGGAGTTGCGCTTGATGTCTCAGCCAATGCGCTGGCGGAATTTCAGGGTGTAAAGCGCCGGCTTGAGCTCAAAGGCAAGTTTAACGGCGTGGCCCTATATGATGATTTTGCCCATCATCCCACCGAGATTGAGGCCAGTCTGAATGCGTTGCGCGCACGAGTCGGAGAACAACGCATCATTGCCGTTTTTGAGCCGCGCTCCAACACCATGAAGCTGGGAGTGCATGCCGCAGCATTGATCAATTGTTTTTCAAAGGCGAATGAAGTGATTCTCTTTGCGCCAGACTCGCTGCGCTGGTCTGTAGATGAACTGCTGGCAGGATTCCCGGGGAACATCCTGGCTTTGAATGATATCGAGGCTATCGTCAGTCATGTAACGGCGCATGCAAGATCGGGAGATCATGTGCTGGTGATGAGTAATGGCGGGTTTGGTGGAATTCATGAGCGGCTAGCCCGATCCCTGGAAAACAGGTCATGATGGATTGGTTGGCAATGCAGCGGGAATTTGTAATCACAATGACAATAGAGAGTCAGCATTGGCTGAATTCGCTGATCCGTATGCAGCTATGAGGCTGTGATATGCATGCCGTGAATGTCTCTCACCTGCTATTATTGACTCAATGATAGAGGCATCAATTTGAACGAAGGCATCCATTCTGTATCCCTTGCCATGACCGGCGCATCGGGTGCGCAATACGCATTACGCCTGCTCGAATGTCTTCTTGACGCGGAAATCCAGGTTTCACTCATGGTTTCCAAGCCGGCGCAGGTCGTGTTGTCCATGGAGACCGATCTGGACGTGCCGGGTCGTACTGCCGACATGCAACGATTTTTTAGTGAATACTTTGCCGCCGCGCCCGATCAGCTAATGGTGTATGGCCGTGATCAGTGGACTGCGCCGGTGGCGAGTGGTTCTGGCGTTGCCGATGCCATGGTAATTTGTCCCTGTACGACAGGTACGTTATCCTCTGTGGCTTGCGGCGCCAGCCGCTCACTGCTGGAACGTGCGGCGGATGTCATACTCAAGGAACAGCGTAAACTGATTATTGTAGTGCGTGAGACGCCATTATCCGTGATACATCTTGAACACATGCTGAGACTGGCTCGTATGGGGGTAGTGATCATGCCGGCCAATCCTGGCTTTTATCATGCACCCGAAACTATTTCGGATCTGGTGGATTTTATGGTGGCGAGAATTCTCGATCATCTGGGAATCCGGCATACCCAGGTGCAGCCATGGGGCGAAAAGGATATCTATCTTGCGTTGTGGCGCAGCTTTTACATTGGTAACGGTTGCATGCCGCGTAATCCTGAAATTCTCATATGAGTAAAGTGGAATTACCACTGTTTCCTCTCAACACCGTTATGTTTCCCGGTGGGGTATTGCCGTTACGTATTTTTGAGGCTCGGTACCTGGACATGATCGGTAACTGTATGAAGAACAATACCGGATTCGGTATCTGCCTGTTGCAAAATGGCCGTGAGTCGGGTGTCGCCGCCAAAGTGCATAAATTCGGTACGATCGCAAAGATCGTTGACTGGGACGGACTGCCGGATGGCCTGCTTGGCGTGACTGCCCAAAGCGAGCATAAAATCCATATCCTGGAAACGCGGGTGCGACAGGATCAACTGGTTATCGGAGAGGTTGAAATATTAGTTGATGCGATAGAACAGCCATTGCCGGAAGAGTTTCAACCGCTGAGTGATCTGTTACGCCGAATAATTAGAGAGGTTGGCCAACCGTACACGGGTCTTGTAGAATTTTACCAGCAGGCCGGATGGGTTAGCGGTCGTTTGACGGAACTGTTACCCCTGCAAATGAACCTGAAGCAGAGATTGCTGGAGATCGATGACCATGTGGTACGGCTTCATCATTTGCGTGACGCCATGGTCAATATGCAGTATTTAAAGAAGGCTAACTGAATATCCATGCATTCTATTTGTAGAGAAGAAAAGAAGCACTCACTTGGCTTTTTCCATTAAGTCCGAGCCGCGATAGTTTGTCGATATTTGCAGTGTTGCGGTGTCATTTATCATAACCGTGCTTACAGGAGCGGATCTTGGCGACAGTAGAACTGACAACCGACAATTTCAACGATACCGTAGAAAGCAACAGTATTGTTATCATCGATTTCTGGGCGCCCTGGTGTGGGCCTTGCCGCTCATTTGCCCCGACCTTTGAAGCTGCGTCACAAAGTCATCCAGATGTTGTGTTTGCCAAGGTCAACACCGAGGAGCAGCAGGAACTGGCTGCCGCCTATAACATCCGCTCAATACCTACTCTCATGCTGTTACGTGAACAGGTACTGTTGTTTTCACAACCGGGTGCGCTATCCGCAGCCCAGTTAGAAGATGTGCTGGTCAAGGCCCGTGAGTTGGATATGGGTGTGGTGCATGCCGAGATAGCCAAGCAGGCAAACGAGACGTCTGCCAAGGGCTAGTCTTTGACTTTTGTCTGGATTAAATCAGGCGAATGTCGCGCTTTCTTCGATATCCAAAACCATGTGGCTGAAGTCGCCCGTTTCAATCAGGTGAGCACCCTGCTGTAACAAAAGGGCTGCGCGTTTAACATCCATGATATCGTAAACCACCCACTGCCAGGGACCTTCCCAGTAATCGTCCCAGTCGCCTTGAAGCCGTGCGACGTTGCAAAACAGATAATCCGGCGCAAGGGAGTTTGCGCGTTGCCTTGAATCATCGCTGTGTGAGGATAGAACCCAGCCTGTCTGGCAAGTATATTTTTGTCTGGCATAGTCCAGTGCGTCGTCCCGGAATGAGATGATCACCCAGGGGAATCTCGCCGCAGAGAGAGCATCCATTATCCTGTCAATGGTAAAGGCAAGCCCAAACGCCTCCAGACTTTGCCTTTTGATCTCGACAAACGCCGTGACATACGGTGTTCGATTCAGTTGCTTGATAATCTCCGCAAGCCTCGATATGTAACTGCCTGAAGACTGTGAACCACGCGTATTTGCGGGGTGACTGACCCTGACCTCGGCGAGTTGTTCGGCAGTCAGGTCAAAAATCCTGCCATGTGAATGAGTGATGCGCTCTAGTTTCACATCGTGAAACACCATGGGCACATGATCTGCGGAGAGCTGAATGTCAAACTCGACATATCGAGCGCCCGCAT
>JBGTHR010000054.1:0-5287 GCA_041746095.1 Gammaproteobacteria bacterium
ATACATCTCAACCATCTGCTTGAGGCAACCCGTTCCATTGCCATCGATCAGATCATCAGCGAGAATAATTGCAAAGGGCTCATCGCCAACCACCGGGGATGCGCACATTACCGCATGTCCCAAGCCCAACGCCTCCGACTGGCGGATATAAATACATGCCACTGATGGCGGCAGGATATTCCTGACCATATCCAGCATTTTATGTTTTTGCTTGGCATGCAGCTCATTTTCCAGCTCATACGCCTTGTCAAAGTGATCCGGGATTGAACGCTTGTTGCGCCCTGTCACAAACACCAACACTTCGATACCTGCGGCGACCGCTTCTTCAGCCGCGTATTGAATCAGCGGCTTATCTACTACCGGCAACATTTCTTTGGGATTTGCCTTGGTCGCAGGTAAAAAACGTGTGCCAAGACCGGCTACCGGAAAGACTGCCTTACGAATCTTTTTAATCATATGAGGATACTTGCCTTCAGGGGATTCAGAGTAAACCATCGCTTGCGCGGTTCTAGTGTGCTGGATATTCTAGCAAACTCTGATAATTTTTCCGGACCTGTCGGAGGATTTTTTCTACATAGTATCCGATTCGAGGATCTGCAACAGAAAAAACGCAAGGAGAATCGTCCCGCAGTAAGACACTACTCTCAGCTCGCATAAAAAAGGGTGGCAATGCCACCCTTCAGGAAGTACAAATACATTGAGATGCTTAGTTAACCTCTTCTACCACGATGGAATCCAGATTAATTTCCACTGTTTTTTCGCCAATGCCTTTAACATCAGCCAGTGACTCTTTGGATTTAAATGCACCATTCTCCTCGCGATGTTTAATAATCGCTTCTGCCTTGCTGGCGCCTACGCCCTTAAGTGTTGAGAGGGTTTGAGCATCCGCAGTATTAATATTGACTGAGTCGGCGAAGCAAAGCGAAGACAGAGAAATGAAAATAGACAACAAGATTGCACTTATTCCTTTCATAAGATAACTCCTTTTGGTCAATGATTTGCAGTAGCTGCCTATAAACGAGTATTTGTAGGCGGTTGTTTTTTACGGCTGGGCTAGAGTAACCATAAAAATAGCAGCTGATCAGATTTCCTGATAACCGCATGATAGACCCGATAAGCGGTATATTAAGAATGATAAAGATCAAGTTTGCAGTTCATAAGGGAGCACATAAGGCGAACGCCTCAGAGATAGGAAATATATTCACTTTCCGCAAGCACTGTAGGGCGGGTTAGCCAACAGGCGTAACCCGCCGCCTATTATGGGCAATCTGCCTCATTCCCAGTTCTGTTGCTGTGTGTCCGGGAATGCGGCCCACTCTGCCGGATAAATGCCTTGCTCCACAAACCGGCAAAACGAGGAATACGGCAAGTCCAGCGCCTTTTCCACATAACCATGTTTGACCGGATTAAAATGAATGTAATCCACATGGGCATTGAAATCCTGATCACGTAGCATATGTTCCCAGAAACGCCGTTGCCAAATGCCGCGTTCGTTCTTCTTGATACAACGCTGGCTAATATGCTCACCTGCAGGAATTCCTGGTGCAAAGCGGGTCTTAATCAGACACCATCGGTAGGGAAATCGGCATCTCCCTCAGGCAAAGTCCAAATGCAATGCAGGTGATCAGGCAATACCACCAGCGTCTCCATATCAAAAGGACGCCCGGCCTTACCCAGTTGAATGTTCACGTAGCAGATCAATATGATCGGTTAAAAGTGTCCGGCGTCGTTCCAATGAGGCGACGGTAAAGAAGAAGCTTCCACCGGGAACATAGGCGCGGACATAGTTGGGCATGCGATGAGATTAACGCTTGGCTGTGTCAAACAAAAGGCGGGTTAAGAACCCGCCCTATGATGCTCAGCTACAATATCAGCATTACTTGTAACTTGTGATTCGCAAACTATCGGTCACTGGAATCTCGTGACTGTCTTTGAAAGCGTTGTACTGTTCTGCATGAAAGATATATGCCGGCATTTCTTTTCTCGACACTATTGTTGGGAAGTGCTTATCTACGACTCCATCTTCGCTGAGTTGATGAATATTATCGTGCTGTTTGTTCAGCCTTACCGATTTAATCAGAATCAGAGCATCCGCACATATTTTTTGTGCAAGCCATGCGGCCAGTGAATCCGAAGTTATCGACCAGTCTTGTGGTAAGTCTGTCTGAGCCAGTGACATGTCGTGTGGCATCCAGACCGAGATTTTATTTTGATTTGCCAGATGCTTAATCGAGTCAATATCATTCGCCGGATAAAGTTGGTTATTGATGCCGGTCATCATCATTCCATACTGTTCCATCGCGCGCAGCGCCATGCCATGAGCCAGGGCATCATCGAATTTCCAGCGCTGCTGCGCATCGCGTACCGTGTCGGCAAAACGTCCGCCACCAGGGACGATTATGACTCCACGCTCAGAGTGAAATTTAACCAGCACCTCCAGCCAGCTGGAAAGTGCACGATTGCCGCTGAGACTGCCGCCAATTTTCACGACCCACATTGATGACTCCCAGCTCCAGCAGTTAAACAGGACATTTAGGATTCAGAGATTCCCTGTATTCTCAAAACTCCCTAACATTAGAAACATTGAAGCGACCTTGTCGAAGGTCTCCTGATACTCAGATTGCAGCTCGGAGTCCGCGACAATTCCCCCACCCGCATAAAAGTGTAACCGGTTTTCAGTATTTATTAGTGTGCGGATTGCGATGTTGGTATCCATTTGGCCATGCGCACTGATATAGCCAATGCTTCCGCAATAAATACTGCGGCGCTGTGGCTCCAGTTCTTCAATAATCTGCATGGCGCGTAGTTTTGGTGCGCCGGTGATTGACCCACCCGGGAAGCAGCCGCGCAGCAGATGCAGAATATCCCGTCCTGGCGACAAGCGTCCGGTTACGGTACTGACCAAATGATGAACAGTTGCGAAACTCTCGATCTCGAATAGATGAGGGACCTTGACACTGCCCGCCGCACAATTCTTGCTGATATCATTACGCAACAAATCCACGATCATGAGATTCTCGGCACGGTCTTTAACACTCTGTTTCAGTGTTTCGATCTGTATTGCATCCTGCACCTTATCCTTCAGGCGTGCTTGAGTTCCCTTGATAGGCTTAGTCTCAACAATATTGTCTTCGACCTGCAGAAAGCGTTCGGGTGAGGCACTGAGTATCTGTCCATAAGGACTATTCATATAGGCCGCGAATGGAGCCGGATTGATTCGCCGTAACTCATTGTAGGCAAACCATGGGTGACCCTTCACCGAAGTGGAAAAGCGCTGGGCGAGATTCACCTGGTAACAATCACCGGCACGTATGTATTCTTTAATTTTGTTAAAGGCAGTGGCGTAATCTGACTCTTGCATGTTTGAGGTAATCTTTTCCGTCACCGAGAATGGTTCCCTCTCAACAGGCGAATTAAGAGTCTGGAACTGATCCACCAATACCTGCCATCGGTGCTCAGGCAGTGGATGTTCACCCAGTGCAACGAGACGGGATTGTTGCGTGAGATGATCCACTATCAGCGCCCAGTCATATAATCCAATGACCATCTCCGGCAGATCGATATCACTCACTGCAGTCTCTGGCAGGCGTTCAATCCTGCGGCCCAGATCGTAGCTGAAATAGCCTATGGCGCCACCACAAAATGGCAGGTCGTCCACTGCTTGATGATTCAACTGCAGATGACTGCGCAGGATCGAGAAGGGATCATCATATGAAATTGAGATAGTACTGCTGGTACGAATCTCGGTTCTGCTGCCGCGTGTGGTGATTACCTTGTGCGGCCAGGCGCTGATAATATCGTAACGCCCCTGCTCACTTGCGGGTTTATTGCTGTCAAGAAATACGGCCCAGGGAGCATTCGCCAGGGGCGCGAATAACTCCGCACTGTTGGCGTGATAAGGAAGATTAATTATTCTTGGCTCATTCACAGGCCAACCGGCTCGCTGGCTATCTCGCTATACAACAGAGCGGCAACCGAGACGGCCGCTGCACAATCGGCGGCATCAAGAGAATCCGAATAATCAGTCTGTTGAAAGAAAGAACCAAAATCCAGATATTCTCTGCGTAATCGATTGGCAAGTACACGCACCAGATATCGGCAGACACCTGCGCCCACTAGCGGTGCATCGTCACTCAGCAACCCGCGCGAAAGATTACGCTGACATGCACGGTACAAAGTTATCAACTGACACTCGGCCAGATATCCCGCAAGTTTTTGCCACGAACTAAAATCCGCGTCATTAGCATCCGCGCCAATCATGCGCGCCAGTCTACGCACACAGCCAGCCAGGGATTTCTCACCCATGTCAGCAGCGGGCATCAGATCCGCGTGTTCAGGCAACAGACCAATGATTCGATAGATATCGGCAGTGGTGGCAAAGTGTTCGGCCATGAGAGTGTGCCATTCACCTGCAAATGGCACGCGCTGCGCCAGCACCATAAGAGGAGTACGAACAATACCTGTATAGATCAGTTCATCAAATTGCAATCTGTCTCGATCACTATAACCTCTTGTCTGTGCCTTGCCATCAGCAAGACAGATCAGGTCTGTCGTTGTACTGCCAACGTCAATAAACAATCCTTCGTTAACATCGCTGGCAGCGATGGATGCACTGGCATGCCAGTTTGCCGAGGCAATCTGATCGGTATATTTTTCAAGATCAGGATAAGACAAAAAACCAGTCTTGCCCGCATAAAACCTCATGTCTTGTTTAGGCAGAGCTTTCTTCATTACGTTGGCCAATGCTACAACACCCTGATGACGGGACTCAAACACATCAGCCAGTTCACCTGTCATAGTGACAGCATGCGTTGATTCCTGCGCTCCAGGCTCGGTCAGTATTTCCGCAATCACCTCTTCAAGTTTGCTGATCCCCTGCCACAAAGGACATGCGATTTGTCTTATCTTTAGAAGACTACCATCGACTGCAAGCATTACAGCTTTTACGTGCGCACCGCCGATGTCCCAGCCGATTACTGTATTTAATGAATTGGATGGCATCTCAGGCGATGTCCTTTAAACTGAGATCTATCGTGACAGAATGCGAGTGACTGATTTTTTTATTTATACGTGGCAGTGTGTTTGACTTCAAGAGCTCCAGTACTAATCCGGCCGGATTGAGACCCAACGCGGAGTTAAGGCCTGCATACGTGGTAGTCAGGCGGGGATTGATCTCCAGAACCATTGGCCCTGCACTGGTCAGCACTATATCGATACCGATAATGCCCCACAGACCGGGTATACAGGCAGCAATCCGCGACGCAAGACTCACGAGTATGGCGGTTGG
>JBGTHR010000055.1:0-2610 GCA_041746095.1 Gammaproteobacteria bacterium
CGTTGGTGATTATTTGTTAAGCTATAATCTGATGCTTGGACCTGCCAGCTTTTTAGTCATAGTGAATTTGGCTGCAGTGCGGTGATTTATATTTACAAAGAGTGTATCTGAATTAATCCATTTCTGGTTCACGAAATTCTAAGCCTTGGATCTAATTTTCACTATTCTTGCCGAAGTGTACCCTGTACTGATGAACTGTTGAACAACTCTGATTCGGAAGATTTAAACATGCTTATTGAGGCTGGTATGGCTATATGCGATCTTGTCGCCCAAAAGCGTGTGCCGCCATGGCCAATCGTGCGCAATCTCCTACACCGCAATTGCCCTTAACATGGGTCTCGTAATTCATTCATTATGAATCACATGGCGCGCAATTGCGGTGGTATAAGTGTGGCCAGACTTATCGCTGCATTGGCGGCATTTGCGGTATCGATTGCGGCTTGCGCCTTGCTGTTGGTTACTGAGCCTGAGCCTGAAGCGGCCTTGCGGGAAGCCTTTTTACTCAAGGTTGTGGTGGCGCCAGTACAGCGTGAGACTCTGGCGCCAACCGAGCGCCTGATTGGCCGCTTGCAGCCAGCACGCCGCGCTGATCTCAAGTTTGAGGTCACGGGTCTGGTCGAGGAACGTTCTGTCGAACCCGGCATGACCGTGAATAAAGGCGATGTGCTCATTTCTCTGGTCAAGGACGATTTGCAGGATGTGCATGTCGATACTCAGGCCTCTTATGAGATGGAAATGGCCAGTATCGAACGCGATCGCCGATTGCTGAAACTGTCCAAAAAGAATCAACTGCTACAGGCGAATGAGGTCGCGCGGCTGGAACAATTGGGGCAAAAGTCGCTGTCATCTGTCTCGCAACTGGATGCCGCCAGTCAGCTTGCATACAATCTTGAAGCAGAGGTCGCGCGCCTGCAGCACTCTGTGGATACTGCCGGCCCTCGAACCAGCCTGCAAAGGAGTGCGCGTGACCGGGCGAAGCGAAATCTGCAGCGCACTGAACTCAAAGCGCCATTTGCCGGTACTATTAATAGCGTTGCAGTGGATGCGGGCGATACGGTCTCAATAAATGATCCTGTGCTGACGCTCATCGATGCGAAAAATCTGGATCTGTATCTGGAGGTGCGCGGTGAAGTGGTGGCAAACCTGCAACTCGGACAGATAATACCTGTAGAGCTGGATAACCGTATTCTTCAGGCGAGATTGCAGGCTCTGGCCCTGGACCCTGATCCGCTGACGAGCACCCACGCCATTCGCATTCGCCTGACCGATAGTCTTGCCAGGCCTGGCATGCTGGCTGCCGCTGTCTTGCCCCTGGGAGTTATGCGGGAAGTGCAGACCATTCCGGTGGCATCGGTGCTCAGCATCTCAACTGGCGCGGATGTGTTTGTCTACCTAGATGGCCGTCTGAGCAAGACTCCCATAAAGTTGGGTGCGCGTGTGGGTGATCGCTATGTCGTGCGGTCCGGCCTGCCGGATGATGTTATGGTGGTGGCGCGTGATGTGGCGGCAATGAGCGATGGTCAGTCTGTCACCCTGGAGCAGTCATCGTGAAATGATCAATTTTTCGATTAAAAATCCCCTGATCGTTAATCTGTTGCTGGCTGTAGTACTCGTCATTGGCGTGTCTTCCTGGTTGAGTATGCCTCAGGAGATGTTTCCTGAGCTGGAGCTGGATGTAGTGCGTATTAACACTGTGTTCGAGGGTGCGCCACCGATAGAGGTGGAGCGCCAGATCACGATTCAGATCGAGGAGGCCCTTGAGGGTCTGGCCGATATCGACACGGTGACTTCCACCAGCCGCGAAGGTGAATCGCAAGTGATTGTGCGGCTCAAACATGGCGTCAATATCGATGATTTTATTCGTGACGCCAATACCGCAATTGATGCCATTATGGATCTCCCCGAAGATGCGGAGGAAACCGAGGTCACAAGGCTCAAGGCGCGCTATCCGGTGATCAGCATGAGCCTGTACGGAAACGCTGCGCCGGGTTACCTCTATTCGTTATCCGAGGATATCAAACATCGCCTGCAACAGATTCCTGGTGTCGCGTCGGTAGGTGTTGCTGGTGAACGTGAGTGGGAATTGTGGGTTACTGTGGATCCGCAGATCATGTCGGCCAGAAATGTCCCGTTTTCACTGGTTACGGAGGCGCTGCGGAATAATCTTCGCGATCTGCCTGGAGGCTCTCTCAAGGCCGTTGAAGGCGACATCCTGTTGCGCGGACTGGGTACGGCGATCAGCGAAACCGAGGTTGAAAACATACCGTTACGCAGTAATGCGCAGGGCGGCCAGCTGGTTCTGGGGCAGGTCGCCAGAGTCGAGCGACGGCTGGAAGAGACGCAGACACTTGGCCGGTTCAATAGTGCGCCATCGGTAAATCTCACCGTCACCAAGACTTCTGATGCATCCACCATTGTGGTCGCCGAGCTGGTGCGTGAACTCGCCGGTGAGTTACGTCAGGAGCTTCCGCAGAGTGTGCGGATCGGCTTGTTCAGTGACTTATCCGTGTATGTCAAAAGCCGACTGGATACCGTCAAGTCCTCCGGGTTTATCGGTCTTACCCTGGTACTGCTCGCGTTATATGTTTTCCTGACTTTCAGAGTCGCGGT
>JBGTHR010000056.1:0-2796 GCA_041746095.1 Gammaproteobacteria bacterium
TGAGTGTTGAAAACAGTCATCATGCACATGCCCTTAAGATACTGGATGAGCTCAAAGAATGGGGAGATATTATACTTACATAAATACACTTGAATATGAGTGAGAATAAAGCACTTCAGATACGCGAGGCAGTAGATGCCGTCTACCGTGCCGAATCGCGTCGTGTGCTTGCAACACTTATCCGTCTGCTGGGTGATTTTGAGCTGGCGGAAGAGTCGCTGCACGACGCCTTCACTGCAGCCGTGACGCAATGGCAGCGGGATGGAATACCCGCCAATCCCCGCGCCTGGCTCGTTTCGACCGGCCGCTTCAAGGCCATCGACAGCCTGCGTCGGCGCACCCGGTTCGATGCATCATTGACCGAGCTTGCCAGTCAGCTTGATTACAGCAATGTTTCGGAAACAGACGACGAGGATATCGAGGATGACCGCCTGCGGTTGATCTTTACCTGTTGCCATCCTGCGTTGACAGCCGACGCCCAGGCGGCGCTGACATTGCGTGAGGTATGCGGCCTTACAACCGAGGAGATCGCACGCGCCTTTCTCATTGCGCCGACCACGATCGCTCAGCGTATCGTACGCGCCAAGGCAAAGATTCGTGATGCGCATATTCCTTATGAAGTGCCATCGCATGCCGATCTGCCTGATCGGCTGGACAGTGTGCTACGCGTGGTTTATCTGGTGTTCAATGAAGGGTATTCCGCATCTTCGGGTGAATCGCTGACTCGGCATGATCTTTCCGGCGAGGCGATTCGTCTGGGGCGTCTGCTTATGCAGCTGTTAGCAGAACCCGAAGTCATGGGATTGCTGGCATTGATGTTGCTTCATGAATCACGTCGCACTGCTCGTAGCTCACCGGCGGGTGAGCTCATATTACTGGAGCAGCAGGATCGTTCGCTTTGGAATAAAGACCAGATTGCAGAGGGTTCTGCGCTGATCGAACAAGCGATTTCGTCACGTAATATCGGTCCGTACACAGTCCAGGCGGCCATCGCGGAAGTACACGCTGTAGCGCCCAGCGCCGCTGCAACCAACTGGGACCGAATCGTCGGCTTATACGACGTGATGGTGCGAACGAATCCGTCGCCGGTAGTTGAGCTGAATCGGGCGGTTGCGATAGCCATGCGCGACGGCCCTGAGGCGGGTCTTGTACATATTGATGCCATTTTGGCGCGTGGTGATCTGGTGGATTACCACCTGATACATGCCGCGCGGGCAGATCTTTGCCGGCGGCAGGGTAGATTGGCGGATGCTCGGGCATCGTATCAACAGGCCCTGGCCCTCACACAGCAACAGCCGGAACGGTATTTTTTGCAGCAACGGCTGGATGAGCTTGGTAACTAAGCCATTGTAGATACTTCGGGTGATTACTCGATAAGTTTAAAACTTGATTTTCAGCATGGTTAGGCTCATTTTCACCAGGAAATAAAATAACGGCTGAAAACTACCAGAATTGCTGGTATTCAGCGGTTGATCATTTCAGATGAAATGAGTCGAAAACTGGTAATAGCCTCGACATAAGAAAGAAGCATATCAACTCTGCCTATTTTCAGAGGAAATATTTATGGCTCTCCACAACACAATTCCGCAGAATCCAGTCCCTCAAGATATATCGCACAACACCCATTCGCGCGCCACACTCGCCGAACAGTACAGCAGGCAAAGGGCCATAAGCCTGGAACTCTGCGAACCGCTGGCAGCCGAGGATTACCGCGTGCAGACGATGCCCGATGTCAGTCCGCCGTGGTGGAACCTTGGGCATACTTCCTGGTTTTTCGCCAAAAATATCCTTGAGCCACGGACTGATTTTCAGTTCTCCAGCCTCGGCCTCGAATATGTGCTCAATAGCTATTATGAGGCGCATGGCCGAATGGTGCCTCGCGGTGAACGCGGGTTACAAAGCCGTCCGACAACCAGCGAAATACTTGCCTTTCGGAAAGAAGTAAATGAGCGCATGCTCAGCTTGATCGAGACCACGGCTGACAATGAGTTTGCTGAACTGGCTTTCCTGGTGACTATCGGTATTCAGCATGAGCAGCAACATCAGGAGCTGCTGGTCACCGAGATCAAGCATATCCTGGGCAACAAACGCGGCTAGCCTTCGCAAACCCTACTGCAAACATCCACCGCACTCTGCTGCACAAAGCGCCCATCCATTAGCCTGGGTCGAATGTCAGGGAGGGCTTCACGAATTTGGCAATCTCGAAGGTGGAATGTGCTGGGATAATGAGTTACCGGTACATAAGGCGTATATCGCTCCGTTCGCACTCGCTGACCGTCTGGTGACCGTGCGTGAATACCTTGAGTTTATCGACGGCGGCGGATATCAGAATCCGCTGCTCTGGTTAGCCAATGGCTGGGCTGAGATTCAGCAAAACAGCTGGGAAGCGCCACTTTATTGGGAGCGCACTGGCAAGGACTGGAGTGTGTGGACTCTGCACGGATTGGCGCCACTCAACCTCGATGAACCGGTCGCGCATGTTAGCTTCTATGAGGCCGAAGCCTTCGCCAATTGGAAGTCCGCAGCTCATGGTGCAACTGAATTGGTTCGGCTTCCTACTGAACGTGAGTGGGAGCTAATAGCGCGGCAGAACAAGAATTCAGCGCGTGGCAACTTTCTCGAGGATCGTGGCTTTCATCCATCGCCGGTGGTGTCCAAGCATGGCCTGCGGCAATTGTTCGGCGATCTGTGGGAATGGACGAGCAGCCACTATGAGCCGTATCCGGGTTATCGCCCATTCGACGGCAAACTCATGGAGTACAACGGTAAATTCATGGACAACCAGCGTGTTTTACG
>JBGTHR010000057.1:0-5026 GCA_041746095.1 Gammaproteobacteria bacterium
GAGACACGCATGCTGGAAGGCAAGGCGCCGTTCAGTGTGTTTCTTGGCAATTCACCAGGTGTGGATCTAACCATTAATGGCCATGAGTTCGATCAAACCCGATTCAACCGGAGCAATAACACCGCCCGTTTCAGTGTTAGCAAGCCTGCACTATACTAGTCAATTATCCCGCTTCTTTTTGCACTACCCGATGGCTCCGCAAATTCAGTCCATTCGTGGCATGCACGATGCATTGCCTGAAAATACGCCACTGTTGCGGTCTCTGGAAAATAGGTTGCGCCAGGTTCTCATCTCATATGGCTACGAAGAAATTCGCATGCCGATTGTCGAGCATACCGAGCTATTCTCGCGTTCCATAGGTGAGGTGACAGATATTGTTGAAAAGGAGATGTATACGTTTGCCGACCGCAACGGCGATAGTCTGACGCTGCGTCCGGAGGGTACAGCCAGCTGTGTGCGTGCCGCAATTCAGCATGGGTTACTACACAACCAGCAGCAACGTCTCTGGTATATGGGGCCGTTTTTCCGCCATGAGCGGCCGCAGAAAGGTCGTTACCGGCAGTTCTACCAGTTGGGTGTAGAGACCTTTGGTATTGCCAGTCCGGATATTGATGCCGAGTTGATCATCATGACCGCACAAATGTGGAACGCACTGGGAATACACGATATCAGGCTAGAGCTTAATTCTCTGGGCAGCCCGGAGTCACGTGCGCTCTATAGAGAGGAACTCATCCGATATCTGGAACAGTACCGTGACTTACTTGATGAAGACGCCAGACACAGACTATACACCAACCCGCTAAGAATTCTGGACAGCAAGAATCCGCAACTCATTGAAATTGTAGCCAATGCACCCGATCTCGCAGAGTCACTGGATATCGGGTCCCGGGCGCATCATGAAGAACTCATGCAGCGGCTCAATGCTGCCGGTATTCCATTCACAGAGAATCCGCATCTGGTAAGAGGTCTGGATTATTACACTCGTACCGTTTTTGAATGGATATCCGATGAGCTGGGCGCACAGGGTACTCTGTGTGCCGGAGGCCGTTATGATGGCCTCGTAGAACAACTGGGTGGACGGGCTACGCCCGCCGCTGGTTTTGCCATTGGTCTTGAACGATTGCAGGCGATACTCGAGTCTCGTTCGAGCAGTGTTTACACGCAGCCACTCGATGCTTATATGGTTATGGCGGATGATGATGTCTCTGAATACGGGTGCGCACTGAGTCTCATGCTGCGCAAGGCCATGCCCGGCCTCAGTCTGCGGGTCAACTGTGGTGGCGGTAGTTTTAAAGCGCAGCTTAAGCGAGCGGATAAATCGGGTGCGCTTCTTGCCCTGATAATCGGTATCGACGAGATGGAGAAAGAGACAGTCACGGTAAAACTTCTGCGTGATAAATCAACGCAATTCACCCTGCCGCAAACTGAACTGGTGGCCGCATTACCTTCTATTCTGACGCGATGACAGAGTCTGTAACAGTCGAGAATTTTGGTTATTCGAGATTAGGCTTGCCTGGTGCATCTATCCAACCTCATCCTGCTTAATAGATTTACGAGTCAGTCCCAAAGTTAAGTATAATAAGGATAATTGAATCTCTAAATCATTCAGAGATTCCCAATATCAAGTTTTTGAAAGGAGAAAATATGGCATCAAATCACAGCGATGCTGATCAAGTCGAGGCGCTAAAGGAGTGGTGGAAAGAGAATGGCCGTTCCGTGATCGCTGGGGTCGTGATTGGCCTGGGCAGTCTGTTCGGCTGGAAAGGCTGGAATGTCTATCAACAAAGCCAGGCGCAACAGGCCTCATCGTATTATTCAACCCTTCAGCAGGCATTAGTAGCCAATGACACCAGTAAGGTTGCGTCCGCTACGGACACATTGCGCGACACTTATGCCTCGACACCTTACGCCGCGATGGCGGCGCTAGCACAGGCTAAGTTGACTGCGGAACAGGGTGATCTGAAGGCCTCTACTATGCACCTTGAGTGGGTGCTGGAAAACACACAACAACAAAGCGTGCGTGATATAGCACGGATACGCCTGGCCCGGCTCATGCACGCGACTAAGGATTACGATCAGGCGCTCATACTGCTGGATGAGGATGTATCACCCAGTTATGCCTCACTGGTGAGTGAGATTCGGGGCGACACCCTGGCGGCTAAAGGTCAGATCGAAGAGGCGCGAGCGGCATACGACCAGGCATTGATCGATGCCCAGGGGGATACTGAATTTCTGCGTATGAAACGTGATGAGCTGGCCTCATCGGAATCTGATGCGGCAGCCTGATCAAAAATGACTAAATCCCTTGTCTTGCTAATGGCGCTTGGTCTGTTATTGCCGGCATGTAGTTGGCTATCCAAAGACACAGCGCAGAAACCTGCCAATCTGGTGAGTATCGATAAATCCCTTGAAGTGAAGCGCATCTGGAGCAGTAATGCCGTGGGCGGTGTGGACGACAGGTATCTCAAGCTGAATCCCTTTTTTGTCCCGGAGAATGTAATTGTCGCCGATGCGGAGGGCCGCGTCGCCAGTCTGGCGCGCGAGGACGGTCATACGCTATGGAAAGTGTCGTTAAAGACAAATCTTACAGCGGGGCTAAATGGCGATGACAGTCTGGCATTGGTTGGCAGTGAGGATGGCGAGCTGATTGCGCTATCGACTGACGATGGCAGTGAACGCTGGCGTACAGGCCTGAGTAGCGAGGTCGTGGCGATCTCACCAGTAAATTTCGGCCTGGTAGTGGCGCGCACCAACGATAGCAAACTGTATGGTCTGAATAGTGAGACGGGCGCCGTGTTGTGGCAGGTCGGGCGTACACCCCCCAGTCTGGTGCTGCGTGGTGTCAGTACACCTCTGGTGGATGGCGATTCACTGATTGTGGGTTTCGATGATGGCAAATTAGTCGACTATTCCATGCTGCGCGGCAGCACGCAATGGGAGACCACTGTGTCTCTTGCCACTGGCCGTTCAGAGTTGGAACGTCTGGTAGATATTGATGGCAGAATGGAGCTGCAGGATGGTGTTGTCTATGTGGCGACTAACCGTGGACAGCTGGCCGCCGTGAGTGTCGCTGAGGGTAGGATACTCTGGACACGCGAAATTTCATCAACCGCCGGGGTGGATGTGGATGACGATGAAGTGTTTGTCAGTGATGAGGACGATGCAGTGTGGGCCTACGATAGCCGCACTGGCAGTTCAATATGGAAACAGGAACAACTTCAGGACCGCCGAGTTTCAGCGCCTGCAGTGGTCGGCGACTACGTTATTGTCGGCGATCTGGAAGGTTATGTGCACTGGATGTCGCGCTCCGATGGGCGCTTTGTCGAGCGAAGCCGTTCTGATGGTTCACGCATACTGACTCCTCCGGTAGAGCTGGATGGTCGTGCTTATGTGTTTAGTAGCAGTGGTAAACTGACAGTCTATGAGCCCGTAAGTGATGTTGCCTCCGCAGAATCCGAAAATTAACTGGCTGTCATAGCCATAATCATCCTCCGCCCATTATTTATTGCGCGCCCCTGCCGGATATTCAAATGAACCCGGTATTGGCATTGGTTGGCCGCCCGAACGTGGGGAAATCCACCCTGTTCAACGCATTAACGCGCACGCGCAATGCCCTGGTAGCTGATTTTCCCGGCATGACCCGTGACAGAAATTACGGCATCTTTCGTCACGAAGAATTTACCGGCGTGGTAATCGATACCGGAGGGTTGAGTGCGGCGAACACAGGCATTGAATCCCTGGCTGAGGCGCAGACACGGCTTGCGATTGAAGAATCCACTCAGGTCATTATGCTGGCCGATGCCCGTGATGGCTGCACGGCCGAGGACGAGGCCATTGCTCTATTCCTGAGGGGCATGAACAAGCCGATCACGCTGGTAGTCAACAAGACGGACGGATTGAACGCGGATGTAGCCGTGGCCGAATTTTATGCCCTGGGAATCGCATCGGTACATGCCGTCTCGGCCTTACAGGGACGGGGCATTCATGCTGTGATGGCTTCACTTGCCAGGCATTTTCCAGCACCCTATGCGCCAAATACTGTGCTGCAGGATGGTATCCGTATCGCATTTGTGGGTCGGCCCAACGTCGGTAAATCAACGCTTATCAATCGTCTGCTAGGAGAAAAACGCCTGCTCACGTTTGACAGTCCCGGCACCACGCGTGACAGCATTTCCGTTCCGTTTGAGAGTGAAGGGCAGCGTTACACATTCATTGACACAGCAGGGGTCAGGCGCCGTAGCCGGATAAGTGAGACGGCGGAGAAATTCAGCGTAGTGCAAACCCTGCAGTCGATAGAATCTGCGCAGGTTGTAATTCTGGTGCTGGATGCAAGTCAGGGTATCGTCGAACAGGATGCGAGCCTGCTGGGACTTATTATTGAATCTGGCCGAGCACTGGTGATTACGCTTAACAAGTGGGACGGTCTGAAACGTGAGCAGAAGTCAGAGATACGTCGTGAGCTTGACCTTAGAATTGGATTTGCCGAGTTTGCCGAACAACTTCCGATCTCGGCGCTGCACGGCACGGGAGTTGGGCGACTATTGAAATCAGTGCAACATGCGTATCATTCTGCGATACGGAAAATTTCCACACCTGAACTTAACCGGTTGCTGGCCGATGCAGTATCGCGGCATATGCCACCTCCAGTACATGGTCGACGCATCAAGCTGCGCTATATGCATCAAGGGGGAAATAATCCGCCGCGTTTCATCATTCATGGTAATCAGACCGAACGTCTCCCGGAAAGCTATCATCGCTATCTCATCAACTATTTTCACACCGCGTTAAAACTCAAGGGTACGCCGTTGTTTGTGGAGTTTCGGCAAGGCGAAAATCCCTATGCAGGTCGCCACAATAAATTAACACCCAGACAACAACGCAGTCGGCAAAGATTGATGAAGCATCATAAGCACTAGCCCGAATTTTTCGTGTTGAAGTTTGCTATAAATGAATTAAATGCTATCTTGATAAACAAGCTGGTCGGATCAGTAAATCTATACACGCGAGGTTCATTCACCGGCATGCA
>JBGTHR010000058.1:0-10372 GCA_041746095.1 Gammaproteobacteria bacterium
GGCAAGAAACACACATGAAAATACGGTTCCAGGTACAAATCGCTGGTAATAGTAATCCCCTGCTGGCGTGTGGTCTGTGGATGATACCTTGTCCAGACGCGCAACATGCGCGCCACCAGACCCGCCACTCTGTTTGATCAGCCACCCCGAGGTATCATGTGGTTTGTCAAATTGAGTCACAGGATGTGCTATTTCCAGCGTATCCAGCAGTACAAAGAATCGTTGCGGCTGACATATCTGCCGAAGTGCATCAGGCGTGTTGCCGAACAGAATACGTCCCTTGGAAATACTGGCAATCACTTCGGGCATGGCCTCAAGGCCAGCGCCATAAACCAGCCCATCCGCATGAGAATTGCGTGCGGATATCCGACTGAGGATATTCGAAGGCAAATGACCTGTATTTTTCAGGTTTTCAAAATCGATACGCTGACAATTTTCAGCATATGCCCGCGTATCGTCATCTGCAAATCCATCCAGTACTGTCACCGGGATTCGGCATCGCTCAGCAGACTGGGCCAGAAAACGCGCCGAATGAGCTATTATCAGCAGCTCATTTGGTCTTCTGCGCATACTCCCGTGCTACATCGAAGGCATGTATAAAATGCAGATAAATCGGCTTATCGGACTCTCGCATCATTCTTAGCAATCTTTGCTGAGTCTGATATTTGATATTACCGATCGCAAGTGCGCCGATGCCCACCGCACCACTGATTGAACCCTCAATAGGCACGCCATCATGATGCGCATCCACTCCGGCAATCCCGGACGGCGGCACCGCATTCACATCCGCAGCGACCTTCAGCATCGGCGCAGAGGCGACCATTTCCGCACTGAGAACCTGTATACCCGCTGCGGCAGTGGCAAATACCACATCAGTGGTCTTGATAAGTTCACCCTTTTTGTCATCGGCATCACCCTGTATGCCAGTCAGGTTGGTTCCGTACTCATGACTGCACAATGCGGCTACGCGCTGGGCTTTATCTATTTTGCGGCCGATAATCTTAACCTTCGCGCCCGCTTTAGCCGCCAGAATTGCGGCTGCAGCGCCAACCGGCCCCGTCCCTCCGAGCGCAAGCACGTTTTTGCCCTCAAGATCCGTGTTATGAACATCCCGGAGTTTTCTCTCAACTGCCGCCACCATGCCTGCAGCGGTTGTAAACGCACCGCTGGGATCGGCAAATACCGAGACTTCAAAGGGCGGGACCATCGAGGCCTTGCAGGATTCCATCATATCCATAGCCAGCTGCATGTCGCGTCCACCGAGGAATATCCCGGTACGCTTCACGCCCGAAGGCCCACGCGAGAAGATGGCGTCCTGTACTAATGCCTCAATTTCCTGCGGCTCTACGTTTATATAGGGGATCGCTGCATCCCAACCCGCATCGTATGCCATGTTGACATCGAAAGGACTTAGATTCTTGGCTGAGGTGAACATATGCAACAGATAGGGTTTTTCCATTCCTTAATTCCTTATTATATGGTTTATAATCAATGGGTAGAGAGAGCTACTTAAACCTTTTATACAATAAATTACTTTAGGAATTTATTGCATTTCTGGCTATTTTTTCGTTTGTGATACCGGTTACGACACCGCCCTGGTTGCGCGCCTGGACAACCTTGAAGGTCAAGCCAACTTCATCAGCATAGCGGCTTTGCAACTCAATCTGCAGTTTGCTGGCTTGCGCTTCGTTTTCAACAACGGCAAATCCGGTAGGTCCCCATGAGCTTTGGCCAATGGCGTAGATCTGGCGTTGCTCAAGATCACTTAACACGCGAGCAACTGACTGGCTTGAGTAGCGACCGGACTGCGACTCGGCGAAATAATCTCCGATTGCATGCTGGACTTTACGGATTCCCTGGCCGAACGCAGCCAGATCCTCGTCGATCAAAGCGGGTAAGATACTCATAACGACCACGCGACACAACATCGCCGCTTTTTCTTCTTGGAAGGGGGGTAGATTTTTAAATACATTTTTCTCATCTGGCCCATGCAACCCCTGATTTCGGTCATCCATTATTAATAGTATTCGCCAGTCAGACGGAAAATCAATCCTTGAGGTAATACGTGGAATTGCACCGCGCCTGAGTCGGCCACCATCGATCATAAAGCCACCGCCTTCGAACGCCCCAATGCCTATACCTGAACGGGCGCCACGATTGAGAATCCGGCCAATATCCAATGGCGTTAAATTCAGTTCGTAAAGCTGGTTGAGGGCTGAGCCAACGGCCATGGCCATCTGGGTTCCTGAGCCAAGGCCCGCATGTCGTGGTACTGAAGATTCAATTGCAATCTCAAAGCTCGGCTCAATGTTGAGCGATTGGCACAATTGAATGGCATAACGATGCGCCCTTTCTGCACACACACCTGTAACTTTGGTAATCGACGACCTTCTTGCGCTCAAGCGGGTTGATAATCCTTCTAAAGCAACACCGAGACTGCCAAATGTTCGTCCCAGACCGCCGTGCAGATCCATGAACCCCACATGCAATCGCGCCGGCGCCTCAACGTATACATGCTTATATGGAGTCATGATGTACGAGCGATTGCTTCTCTATTACCTGGTTTGCCACGATTTCTAACGTCAGTCTTTGTACGATTAAGAGTCTATTAATAGCTGTCAATATTTTGATGTATATATTTATGACGTCATAAGCGCAGCCCTGATACCCAGCTTCACTAGCTTGCTGTATGATCCACACTCTGATATTTGATGCATTATATATCTTGTCCAGCAAATAAACTGAATCTCGCAACGGAGTTACGCAGGCAGATCTAAAATACATTAGCAACTTTTAAGAGTTTATCATGGCATACTACCTGCGAACTTTATTGATTTTCACCGGAAACCAGTATGTTTATTCGATCTGTCACTGCAATTTGATTGACTTCAAGCCAATACGATTTCTGAGAGCATTGATGTAGCTGGAGCAGCCAGGCCGTAGTAACACACAACTACGCCAATAATAATCTGGCAACAATAGAGATTTAAATTTGAATCACTCCAGGAACCATAATAATGGCATAAAATTATAGGGAATCTGGTCTATATGTCTTCATCTCACTCCGAAATTATGCACGATATTACCTGCCCGTTCTGCGGGCTGGCCTGTGATGATGTGCGTGTTCAGGTGACCGATAACCAGATCGTGCCAACAGCCGTGGAATGTATGCTGAGCCTGACGGGATTTCAGCATGGCTCATTCAAATCAGACGAAGTGATTCCATCGGCCCAGATCCAGGGTAAACCCTGTGCGTTGGATACGGCTATCGCCAAGGCCAGCACGCTGTTGAAAAATGCCAGAATGCCAGTGTTTTCGGGTCTTGCGACAGATGTTGCCGGCGCCAGATCCGCGCTGAATCTTGCGGATAAGGTCGGCGCTGTGGTCGATCATATGAACAGCCCTGGAATGTTTCGCAATATACGCGTCATGCAGGACAGCGGCTGGATGAGCTCCACCCTCACCGACGTGCGCAATCATGCCGATCTAATTGTGATTGTCGGGGCAAAACTATTTGAGCTGTTTCCACGCTTTCTGGAACGCGTTGTATTCCCAGAAAAACGGATGTTTTCGACCAAATCTGACAGCCAGATTGTCCTGGTTGGACCATGGGAGATTGCCCGCTTACCTGAAAGACTCAAACAGGCCAGGCCGACAATCATACCCGTTGAAATACATGATCTGACTGCCTTTGCCGCCTTACTTCGCGCCAGAGTGTCCGGCAGAATAGTGCAGAATACACAGCTGTCTGCCGTCAAGGTTAAAGCAATTGACGAGTTATCCCAGAAACTGAACGACGCTGAGTATTCAACAATCGTCTGGGCAGCAGGCGAACAGGACTACCCGCATGCCGAACTTACCGTGCAGAATCTGACCGAGGTGGTTAAATCGCTCAACAGGAAAACCCGTAGCGTAGTTTTACCTCTAGGTGGATCACAGGGCGATATGACCTTCAATCAGGTCTGCACCTGGCAGACGGGTTATCCGGTGCGTACAGCCTTCGGTAGCGGACAACCGCACTATGATCCCCTGCTTCATGATCATCAACGATTGCTAGCTAGCGGTGAGGCCGATGCCCTGCTGTGGCTATCCTGCTTGACTCCAGACAGGCCTCCGCCAGGGTTGGATATCCCGACCATAGTAATTGGGCACCCCAGGATGGAGTTTTCACGTCCACCGGACGTATTCCTGCCTGCGGCTATTCCCGGAATAGATCATAGCGGTCATATGTACCGTAGCGATGCAGTCACGTCATTGCCCCTGAGAAAGCTTCGCAGTCCGATTCTACCTGCCGCCTCCAGCCTGCTGGATATGATCGCCGCGCTGTGATTCTCAAGTAGTACTTTAAACATGTTGTATAACTACAAGATAAAAATATTAAAATATTTGAAGCCGTCGACAAATTCCTTGAAGCGATTACATAAGGCCCACACATGCTGTTAAAACTAAAAGGCGGCATCATTTATGATCCCGCCCATTCGATAAATGGCACGGCGCAGGATATCTATGTTCGTGACAGCAGGATAACGGACACGCCTGGTTCGGCTGAACGGATTGACCAGGAATACGACCTGAGCGGCATGGTTGTAATGTCTGGTGCAATTGATCTTCACACTCATATCGGTGGCGGCAAGGTTAATATCGCCCGTACCATGGTGCCGGAAGACCACCGTAACTCACCGATACTGCGTACTGCATTGACGCGCTCAGGAACAGGTAGAGCCGTACCCTCTACGCTTACTTCAGGATATCGCTATGCGGAAATGGGTTACACCGCATGTTTTGAGCCTGCGGTATTGCCAGTCAATGCGCGTCAGGCCCACATGGAAATGGCCGACACGCCCATGGTCGATACCGGTGGGTACATCATGCTGGGTAATGATGACTATTTCCTGAAAATGCTTGCCGATGGAGCCGAACAACAGAGCTTCAATGACTATGTCGCCTGGACACTGCATACCAGCCAGGGTATCGGCATCAAGACGGTTAATCCAGGCGGCATTAACGCCTTCAAGTTCAATGGCCGTAAGCTGAATGTCGATGAGGCCGGCCCTTATTATGGCGCCAGGCCGAGTGACATCATTCGAATCCTCAGCCGCGCACTGGCCGAGCTTGGCGTACCGCATCCATTGCACATACATGCCAGCAATCTGGGTGTGCCGGGCAACTTTGAAAGTACGTTGGCCACTATGCAGGCCTCGGATGGGCATCCGATACATCTTACCCATATTCAGTTTCATAGTTATGGCGCGGAAGGCGACCGGAAGTTCTCTTCCGCTGCCGCACAGATCGCCGAAGCCCTGAATCAGCATCCACATATCACCGCGGATGTCGGGCAGATCATGTTCGGCCAGACCGTCACCATCTCGGGTGACACAATGTCCCAGTACAACAATCACAGGCATGCCAGTCCAAACAAATGGACGTTAGTAGACATTGAGTGTGAAGCCGGCTGCGGTATCGTGCCATTCCGCTACCGTGACAAGAACTTTGTCAACGCCCTGCAGTGGGCTATTGGATTGGAAATCTTCCTCATGGTGAACGACCCCTGGAAGATATTTCTGACCACAGACCATCCGAATGGCGCGCCCTTTACCAGCTACCCGCACCTCATACGCCTGTTAATGGATAGGAGTTTTCGTAATGACATGTTGTCAGCCATTAATCCGGATGCTGCCGCCATGAGCAATCTGTCCTCACTGGACAGAGAATACTCACTGTACGAAATTGCCATCATGACACGGGCTGCGCCCGCGAGAATATTAGGTCTGGCTAACAAAGGCCACCTTGGCCCGGGCGCCGATGCAGATATCACAGTATATGTTTCACACGAGGACAAACAGCGCATGTTTGAAAAACCGGCGCTGGTATTCAAGGACGGAGCATTGATCGTCAAAGACGGCAAGGTCATCAAGCTCGCTGCCAGTCGTACGCATGTGGTGCGTCCAGAATACGACTCGTCAATTGAGCTGAGCCTGAAACAATATTTTGATGATTTCAGAACCATGAAGCTCGCCAACTTCAAGATTTCCGATGACGAAATGGCCGACGATATTGGCAGTCCTGTGGAGATTCACCCCTGTAAGCAGGAGAAAACCGCATGATCATCAACGGCGTGGAGATCGAAGATACCTTTGCGGAAGCCTTCGAGATGACCGCTACTCGTGTCATCATCACGGCCATCAACTACAAATGGGCGCGACATGCTGCAGTGACCATGACCGGTTTTGCCACTTCGGTGATTGGTTGTGGTGTCGAGGCCGGTATTGAACGCGCACTGGGTGGAGATGAGACCCCTGACGGCCGACCAGGTATTTCGGTATTGCTATTCGCAACCTCGGGAAGCACCCTGGCCAAACAAGTAACCAATCGTGTAGGTCAGTGCGTACTTACCTGCCCGACCAGCGCCATCTTCTCTGGTATAGAAAGTGATCAGAAGATTCCACTTGGGCAGTATATCCGCTATTTTGGCGACGGTTTTCAGATCTCCAAAGTCATTGGCGGCAAACGCTACTGGCGAGTACCCGTAATGGATGGCGAGTTTCTGTGTGAGGAGACCACCTCACGCGTCAAGGCTGTCGGAGGTGGGAATTTCCTGGTGCTGGCAAAGACCCTGTCTCAAGCCCTGTTGGCGTGCGAGGCGGCAATTGATGCGATTGGTAAACTCCCTAATCTCATTATGCCTTTTCCAGGCGGAGGTGTGCGTTCCGGCTCGAAGGTAGGATCAAAATACAAAGGGCTGATGGCCTCCACAAATGATGCCTACTGCCCGACTCTGCGTGGCCTGACACGATCTGAACTCACGCCCGACATTGAGGCGGCGATGGAAATTGTCATCGATGGGTTGACTGCGGAAGATGTCAGGCTGGCCATGCGCACAGGTATACATGCGGTTTGTGCACTCGGCGCTTCACAAGGAATCAAAAAGATTACGGCAGGACAATACGGCGGCAAACTCGGACAGTTCCATTTTCATCTTCGGGAGATCATGAATGACGCCGCTCACGCTTGAACTCCATAACATTCCCACACAACGGCTGGATTTGAGTGCCCTAACGCCCGATCGGCTGGCTGGCATGAGTGCCGCTGAAATTAGCCTTATACCTCTATGGATGGGCAACAGGCAGCACACCGTGGAGGACTTCTTTAGCATCACAGGTGAGGATGCCTCACAGTTGGTCCTAAACAACGCCATGAATCGTCTGGACTGTATAGGCGCTGATATGACATCCGGGAATATCACCATCAATGGTGATGCGGGTGTCTATCTGGGCCAGAACATGCGTGGCGGTAAAATTCATGTGAATGGCGATGTTGCGGAGTATGCTGGATCAGGCATGTTTGGCGGACATATACGTATTGAAGGCAATGCGGGCGATTTTTTGGCGGCTGCCATTCCGGGAGAACGCAAAGGTATGCGTGGAGGAGCAATCGTCGTCATGGGAAATGCAGGCGACCGCGTCGGTGATCATCTGCGGCGCGGAACCATCCTGATTGAGGGTAATACTGGCGATTACTGCGGATCCCGAATGAGCGCTGGCACAATTATCGTATTCGGCAAGGCCGGTAATTATGTCGGATTTGGTATGAAGCGGGGCACAATACTGCTGTCCAATGCACCAGATATAATGCTGCCAACATTCAATGATGCCGGCTATCACGATCTCGGGTTCCTGGTTTTATTATTATCCAGCCTCAAAGAACTGGATTCACGTTATGCCATGAATCCGGCACGCAAACGTGTGCAACGCCACCTTGGTGACCTGGCCTGTAATGGCAAAGGGGAGATTCTCGTGTGGTCTGATAAAACCAACATGAACTGTACGTGATAAAATACAAATTCCCCCAGCTATAAAGCCGGGGTTCCTGCCGTGGCAGCTCTTCGAGCTGACCTGTGCCCGCAACGGCGTCTCACTGGCTGCGAACACAGGATATGGCTCATTCAGCCACGGGTAAACCCGTGGTGCTCTGTCTACGACCGTATAGAATGACCTGGATA
Source organism: Gammaproteobacteria bacterium (assembly GCA_041746095.1). Lineage (GTDB taxonomy): Bacteria > Pseudomonadota > Gammaproteobacteria > JBGTHR01 > JBGTHR01 > JBGTHR01. Next base: position 8,000 of record JBGTHR010000058.1, read on the forward strand.
TTCTGGCAGCCCCACAAGTGCACTGCCATTTCCCTCCACTTAAACATCAGTAACAGCAGGATGTTCTTGCTTTCGTGATCTGAATCCCACGCTTGCAAACTGACCGGAATAGATCCAGTGTCACTAAAGAATCTAATCACTAGCTGTATTACCCCTTATTAAGGTCTAAATAAAGGCCAGTATTCCAGCCACAATTACGAGTAAAAGCCCAACGGACAAAGCTATAGCTGACCAATTCATCTTGTCTCCTCATTTATGAAGTAAAATTATCGCGAATTCTTAGCGCTGGTAGCAGCAAATTGCATTCTGCCACAATAAAACGACGAGTATTATGAACTATCATGAGTCGATCTAAAAGCTTGCCAATGTTCGAGTATCGATCAGGGATCAAACGGGAGATTCTCAGATTTAGGCATACCAATCCAGGCGAGTGGACTTTGGCTGAGAGGGCTAATGTAATAAAATGACAATTGAAAATTACGCATCAACCAACCGGCATTTACTGGCCCAGCGATTCATCGTTTGGACAATTGCTTAACAGCCGCTAATTGATAATAATCAGTCACCTACAGCTTTAACCTTAATTGCTTTAGCCAGAGGCATGCGATCCAGATTATCCTCTATTATCTTTCTCACGACTGAGGGATTCCATTGCACCTTGCCTCGTCCTGTCGGAATGCCTTCCTGGGTCAGTCGCCGAGCGATTCCCGAGTATCCATAAAAGTTACTGTGCAGATGGATAATCCGGTCAATAACCTGTTGTTCTTTTGCGTTTTCCACCAGTTGCCCCAGTTCATCCCTCTGCCAGCCATATTTTGGTCTTCCGCTTACTAGATAACTATCTTTATTCATAACCATATCCATACGGTTTGAGAATTACCACTTGTCGATAATTATCCACCTCTCATCGGGAATTACTGTGATCAAGCGCTACTTTATGAATCCCAATATGGGAGAGAAAGCCGATCAGCAGCAGGGTCTTAGACTGAAATTGAGATTTGAACAACCCAGTTCGAATTCGCGCCAATGGGGATTGGGATTGACGCCTTAAGACTGGATTCTAAAAATACCTTTTGGACTGGGAGGAGAGATCCCAGGCAAGTCATTCGCGTTATGTGCTCAAATTTTTATTTATGTGCAGAATCAGGTAAGTTAAATGGCTATAGCAAGCTTCTTCTACATTCCGCTAGAATTGATTGGCATGTGATTTTGATGACATGCTACTGCCCGTCTGCAGGACTGAAGCACGAACCTCGTTTTCGCTGATGAGCCGCTTGATTCGTGTAAACAATCGTTGTGCATCCATGCCACCAGACTTGTATACTAATTTTTGCAATCCTGATTCCGATATCGTCATCATATCTGTCCAGGGGTTGCGAGGATTATCGGATGTATCAATTCTGCGCAATTGTTTTTCTTGCTTTGAGAGTTCACGAGTAGCCACGGTCACATTAGGTTTTCCAGAACGGGCATGAATTGCAAGCCCCAGACATTTACAGATATCCGCAGCCACAAACCAGGGTTGACCCCTTTCATCCTGAAGCGTTCTTATCTTCCCATCTCGGTCTTCTAACGCAATTACCTTGTCCAAACTGCCTCCTGCATTGAAGATATAATCTGCGCATAGATTAATCAAATCAGGCAACAGAGCGAGCCTAATTTACCTTATCGGTATCATTCTGGTGACATTAGGTAATTACAGGAACTCAATAATCTGCAGCATAAATTGATGCTAAGACGGAAAGAACAGACCGCAAAAACCCACTAGAGAATAACTATTCAACAACGGCTGTGTAGAACTGCTATTGCGCAGGACTGCAATAATGAGAAGAAGTGAATACTCCACCGGCTAAAGCCGGTGGCTTCGGGTTACGGCTAAAAGCCGGATTGATCTGCCTTACGGCCGATGACCGTCATACGACGGTAAAGTCATCATCGGCTTCCGGCGGTGTCTGATTCTTGATGTATTCTTTCCATACCTCATCCGTTACGTTGCCACTCGATGCCACCCAGTAGCCTCTAGCCCATAAGTGCTGACCCCAGTAACGCTTACGTAACGCCTGATACTCCGTTAGCAATCTGTGTGAACTTTTGCCCTTCAGATACTGCACCGCTCGGGATACCGATATTTGCGGAGATATCCCTATCAGCATGTGTACGTGATCGCGATTGATTGATCCCGCGTAGATGGGCATTTCCTTGCTCATCGCGATCTCCCTTAGCAGGCTCCGACACCGATGGCCGATATCACCTCCCAATACCGGGTAGCGCTATTTCGTGGTCCACACCAGATGATATTTGCAATCCCAGACCGTGTGGCTGCCACGTTTATAATCCTGCATACCACAATATTATCATCCTTCGCCTAAAGGC
>JBGTHR010000059.1:0-2315 GCA_041746095.1 Gammaproteobacteria bacterium
GTATCCAACATTATTGGCGCAAGTATTCTCAATGTTGCAACACAAGACTATGAGCCACGTGGCGCCAGCGTCACGATGCTGATTGCCGAGGGAGATAATGAGTGTGACACCACAACTGCCAAAACGAATTCATATTCAGTAGTTGCGCACCTGGATAAAAGCCATATCACAGTACATACCTATCCGGAGAGTCATCCGGATAATGGCATCAGTACGTTCCGTGCCGATATTGATGTGTCGACCTGTGGGCTGGTTTCACCGCTCAAGGCGCTCAATTATCTGATTAACAGCTTTGATGAAGATATTGTGATCATGGACTATCGTGTGCGCGGCTTTACACGGGATGTGCGTGGTAAAAAGCACTATATCGACCAAAATATGCATTCAATTCAGCAATTCCTCGACAAACAGACCAAAAATCGGTACCAGATGATAGATGTCAATGTCTATCAGGAGAATGTCTTCCACACCAAAATGATGTGGAAGGAATTTGATATTGACAACTACCTGTTCGGTCAGGGAAGGGACGAGTTTGACGCGCGTGAACTCGCCAAAATTGAGAAACAGCTTAAACGCGAGTTGTCCGAGATGTTTTACGCCCGCAATCAGTAGCGCGGTTTCAAATAATATTCCTATAGCCGGAAGGCTGTTACTGTAATAACTTTCGAGCTGATTTTCATGATTTGACGAACCGGCCAAGGCAGGGGCTTTGCCCCTGACTGGCTGGCTGTCTGTGCGTGATGGGATTCGTCTTCCCGCATCTTTATCAATATTACCCGACTTATCACATCGTTCTCGGGGAGTCTTTGAAGGTGGTCCTGCAGGTGCTTGACAACTTGATTTTCGGTTTCGTTGACGAAACCGAGGCTCCAACGGTCTCCCGCAAAGCCAGCCAGGGCGCCAATCGTATAAGAACCGAGATACCACAGATGACTAAGCCGGCTCTTGTGTGTATCCAGTTCATCCAGACGCGTTGTGCACCATGCCAAATGATCGCTTTCATCTCTGGCCGCCTGTTCCATGTGAGCGCGTAGCCATGCATCATTTGCGGTTAAGGCCTGACCATGATAAAGCCCTTGTGCCGCCAGCTCTCCGGCGTGATTAACGCGCATCAATCTGCCTGAAAGTCGCCTCTCGTCGTCCGTCAGTTCAGGGTTCACGGCCATATTTAACGCTGGACTGGGCTTTGATGGCGCAGACAGTTCACCGTGCAGCGTTGCAAGTGTCTGGCCTAGACCAATCAGTATCTTGTCCAACACTGAATAATTATGCATATTCGAAATGATAACAGTTTGATGGAAATCAGTCCTGATCTGTTGTGAATAACTGCCGGTTTAGCAGAGTTACTGGATGTATTACCTCAACAACCCTGCCCAGTCTTACCAGCCCTGCCTGTATATGCATGGCGCAGCCGATATTTGCCGTTACCATAATTTCCGCTTCAGATTTCGTGAGACTATCCAGCACATCGAGTAAGAGTTCATCGGCCATTTGCGGCTGCGTAAGCATATAACTGCCTGCGGCGCCGCAACAATCGGTTGTTGTGTGTAATTCTACAATATCGATGCCCGGTATTTTCTGCAGTACATCGTGCGTGGATTTTGCCTGGCGAAGCACATGTCTTTGAGTGCACGGTATATGTATTGCCACACGCTTATTGAGAGCCGAAATATGCAGCGTCTTAGGCCATTCCGTTTCAGCGAGAAATGTACAGATGTCTTGGTGTTTATGGCTGAAGGTTCTGCTGGGGCTATCGTCTAAAAATTTTCCATACTCACTCAACTCGCTGCCACAGCCAGTGGCGCATGATATGACAGACTTTATGCTTGCGTCAGAGAATGCGTGGATGTTTCGCCGAGCGACAGCCGTGGCGGTATTCAAATCACCATGATGCCTGTGCAATGCGCCGCAGCATGTCTGGGAGGCGGGAATGCAGACATTGAAGCCGAATAACTCGAGTATCTTTTTGCTGGCATTGAGCGTATCCCGGTCAAACAGCTCTGCAATACAACCGGTGAACAAGCCAATGGTGGATTTTGTGGAGGGCTGAACGGAACCTGTATACCTGATATTGATGCCAGGAACCTTTTTTAACAGTGATTCCAAACGCGAGATCCCTAATATTCTCAACAATCCAGAGCCACGCATAAGACTTTGCAGTCCACTCACCGCATAGAATTTGATAAAGCCCGCAGCTAGTGTTCTGATCCATCGGTGCTGAACAAACGCACTTAGTATTTTGAATGTGACAGCAGAAGCATATGGGCGCCTGTCTTGCATCAGGTTTCGTGCCGAAACAATCAGTTCTCCATAGG
>JBGTHR010000060.1:0-6145 GCA_041746095.1 Gammaproteobacteria bacterium
GAACTGTTGGGCGAATAGCCGATTATGTTAGAAGCGGCGTTTTTTATCGAATTGGCTGAAATATCCGGCCCCGCCAACCTGCTTACCGAGGCGCCTGACTGCTGGCCATACGGGTATGACAACAGCCGCCATCACGCCTTACCCGATGCGGTAGTGTTTGCCACCGGTCATGATCAGATAAGACGACTCATACAGTTATGCAACTGGCATCGCGTGCCAATCACTGCGCGCGGCAGGGGCACCGGCACTACAGGCGCGACCGTGCCAATACAAGGCGGGCTGGTATTATCACTTGAACGCATGGATCAAATCCTGCAGGTCGACTCAGCCAATCGTATGCTGCGAGTAGAACCAGGCGCCACTAACCAGTCAGTTCAGGAGGCCGCTGCCGCACATGGATTCTTCTGGCCGCCGGACCCTACCAGCGCCGCATATTGCACAATCGGCGGCAATCTGGCCTGTAACTCGGCTGGGCCAAGAGCGGTCAAATACGGCACACCACGTGAAAACACTCTAGGCCTGAGAGCGATTACCGGCGACGGCACAGAACTGCGTACCGGTGTCTGCACCACCAAGGGCGTGGTAGGTCTCGACTTGACCCGCTTGCTGATAGGCTCCGAGGGCGTGCTTGCCGTCATTACAGAGGCCTTACTAAAACTCACGCCATTGCAGGAAGCCAGACGCACTCTACGCGCCGTCTACGCCAGCGTCGAGGCTGCGGCTGAGGCCGTCTCTTCTATCATGGCGCAACCAGCTACTCCGTGTGCGCTGGAATTCATGGATAGCCAGGCGATTGAAATGGTGCGCAACCACTCCGAGGCCGATCTGCCACGTAATGCCGGAGCGCTGCTCATAATAGAGATTGATGGCAACGAAGCCTGCCTGGAACAGGCCGTGAATGCGATCCATCAGGCGGCAAATGTCGCCGGTTGCATGGATATTTCTGTCGCCCACACGGATATGGAAGTCAAACAGCTCTGGGCAACTCGCAAGGCCTTGTCTCCCGCACTCAGAAACATCATGCCCGATAAGATCAATGAGGATGTCGTGGTCCCGGTTTCACGTCTACCGGAACTGATTCGAGGACTGGAACGACTCAGCCAGAAACACGGCATCACCATCGTCAATTTTGGTCATGCCGGTAACGGCAACATGCACGTCAATCTGCTACTGGATAAATCCGATGCACAACAGGTCCAGGCTGCGGACAGGTGTCTGGATGAGGTATTTGACCTGGTGTTGCTACTTCACGGGACACTCTCAGGGGAACACGGGGTGGGTCTTGTTAAACGGGACTTTATTGCCCGGGAAATCGAACCTGCCACGCTGAAACTCATGCACCGAATCAAGCAGCAGTTCGATCCGAACGGCATACTCAACCCGGGAAAATCCCTACCCACTGCTATTGAATGATTCCAAACCAGGCAAACTCGCTCGGGATAGCCGTGCTAGCTACTTGACGACTCTTAGATTGGGCCGGGTAGGGCTAGTCTCGGATTCTGGATTAGGTGTTGGAGTATCATCATCGCTGGCGAACATCATTCCACGGCCATTTTCGCGTGCATAGATCGCCATCACGTACTTGATTGGGACCATCACTTCCATGGGGCTTCCACCAAACCGCGCGCCGAAACTTACTTGTTCATTCCCTAGCTGTAAGGACTTTACCGCCGTAGGGCCGATATTCAGTACAATCCTGCCATTTTCCTCATACTGACGAGGAACTTGCACTTCAGTATTATCCGTGGCGGCAAGTAAATGTGGTGTCATGCCGTTATCCACGATCCATTCATACATAGCGCGGACCAGATAGGGTTGACTGGAAGTCATATCATTAACAGGTTAGGCGGTAGGATAAGATCCGTGGGAGGCTATTAAACACATAAAACTGATCACCATGGATTAAATATACACTAAGTTCGCCACTCTCTGATCTTGACCCATCAACAGGAGAGTAAGCTGGATGGTTATCCATCCCGCATCTCTAGTTCACTTTCCGAGAGACTATTACGGAACGAAGGCCGATTAAATATCCGCTCGGCATATTTCTGTATAGGCTTAGCTGCAGCAGGCAGGTCGATGCCGTACTTCTGCAACCGCCAGAGTATGGGGGCAATACTGCAATCCACCAGACTGAATTCATCACTGAGGAAGAATGGTTTGGCCTTGAACAGCTCTACCGAAGACAGCAGACGTTCACGCAGGATCTTGCGTATGCTGGCAACCTCCTGTGAGCTTGCAGCCTCCATTTCCATCAATGGGACAAACCAGTCTTTCTCAATGTGAAAAAGTGCAAGCCGTGTTCTGGCGCGGGACACTGGATCTACAGGCATCAGGGGTGGATGCGGAAAGCGTTCATCAAAATATTCCATGATGACGCGCGCATCGTATAGGACTAGCTCACGATCTACCAGTGTTGGTACTGTATTATAAGGATTCAGATCCGATAAGTCCTCTGGCATGTTATCAGGATCAATTTGTACAACATCCACAGTAATGTCTTTCTCTGCCAGCACAATGCGCGTGCGGTGACTTTGCGGACAGGATGGATCTGAAAACAGTGTCATAAGCAATCTTCTATTCGTGACTAGCGCCTTGACACTGCATCAGCCCGAACCGCCACGGCCCCCTTATAAAAACCCGGGTGCTATCCGGTGTCAATAAGGGGCTGAACAGTAGCGGTTAGGTAGCAATATCAGGGCAAGGGCAGTGCGCCGGTCAAGCCACCATCAGACAGACTTGTATCCTGCGCGCTTCAATCCGCCTGCGGTTAGTGTACATCCCTCCAGTATTCTTTTTTCATCATGTAAGTAGCGGCAAATAAAACGATAAGAAACAGTATTACCCAAATGCCGATACGGGTACGTTGTAATTGTGCGGGTTCGCTTACGTAGATCATGAAAGTAGTCAGATCCCTGACGAGCTTGTCATACTCGGAGTCTGTAAGCGTACCTTCTATCACGGGTTCAAATTTCGTGACATCGACTTTTTCACCGTGTCTTTCTACAGTCTTATGGACAGCTTTATTCAGCCCCTGCAACTCCCAGAGCACATGCGGCATGGATACCTTGTCAAAGATCAGGTTGTTCACACCGAACGGGCGGGACTCATCAATATAAAAACTCTTAAGATAAGTATACACCCAGTCAGCTCCCCTGGAACGGGCAGTCAGCGTGAGATCTGGAGGTGCAACACCAAACCAGTCTTCGCCCTGTCTGTCTGTCATCGCGGTAATCATGGTTTCACCCAGTTTGCTGCTCGTGAATATCAGATTATCCATCACCAGTTCATCACTGATACCGAGATCCTTGCCTAGCCGATTATATCGCGCGTATTTCAGGCCGTGGCACCCCAGACAATAATTGACGAAATATTTGGCGCCACGTTGCAGTGCCGCAGTGTTTCCGAGGTCAATGTTTGCCTCCTGCAAGACCACCCCATGCTCACTTGCTGCAAACAGACTTACTGGCGCAATGCATAACGCTATCACCAATAGAATCAATTTTTTCATGATGTCACCCTGTCTGGCTCATGCCCGTCCACAGCAAGCCGGGTAAATATTGGCAGCAGCAATGTTATAGCTAGATATACCACTGGAATTGCCCAGGAATTGATAATCAGGCCCATAATTTCATCATTTGCACGTATCACAAAATCATAGACCGACAGGATTGCAATCAGGATTATTGTCAAGCCAATATAAAACAACGCAGATCGCAGTCGGCTATAAGCCCATAACACAACGAAAAACAGAAAATAGATCTCGGAAAATCTCAACGCCATCTCGCCACGAAACGGTGTTGCTGGTTTGGTTCCCAGCCAACCCAAAAACAGAAACACTGCAACAAAGAGAAACAGGTTGAATTTATGCAAGGGACTTCGATAACGTATGGATTTGACCGGGTTAGCGTCTATCCATGGCAGGAAAAACAGCACCACCACTGCAGATCCCATAGCAATGACGCCAAAAAAAGGGTCGGGTATCGCCCTAAGCACTGAGTAAAACGGAGTGAAGTACCAGACCGGAACGATATGCTCGGGCGTGACCAGGGGATTGGCGGGGATAAAGTTCGCATGCTCCAGAAAATATCCCTTCATCTCCGGCATATAGAAGAGGACCACCGAAAAAATAATCAGGAATACCACCGCCCCTGCAATGTCCTTGACCGTGTAGTAAGGGTGAAAGGGTATGCCATCCACAGGCACACCACTGGCGCCCTTATTTTTCTTGATCTCGACGCCATCCGGGTTGTTTGATCCCACCTCGTGCAATGCCAGAATATGCGCAGCCACCAGACCCAGAAGCACCAGAGGGAGGGCGATCACATGCAAGGCAAAAAAGCGGTTCAGAGTGGCATCGGATATGACGAAATCACCGCGAATCCATAATGCCAGATCATCGCCAATTACCGGTATGGTTCCGAACAGATTGACAATTACCTGCGCACCCCAGTATGACATCTGACCCCATGGCAGCAGGTAACCCATAAAGGCTTCGGCCATCAATGTCAGATAGATTAACATGCCAAACAACCAGATAAGCTCACGGGGTTGTTTGTAAGACCCGTACATCACTCCTCGAAACATGTGCAAATAGACCACAATAAAAAATGCCGAGGCGCCCGTGGAATGCATGTATCGAATCAGCCAGCCCCAGTTGACATCACGCATGATGTACTCAACTGAGCCAAATGCCAGATCCGCATCCGGTTTGTAATGCATGGTAAGGAATATACCGGTAAGAATCTGGATGACCAGCACCAGCAGCGCCAATGATCCAAAGAAGTACCAGAAATTAAAGTTCTTCGGCGCATAATATTTTGATAGATGCTCTTCCCACATCTGGCTCAGGGGAAAGCGAGCATCAATCCAGCCTACTAAATTATTTGCCACTCGGTTCATCAGGCTGCCTCCCCTTCTTGGGTTTCGCCGATCAGTATCCTGTTATCACTGACGAATCGGTACGGTGGAACTACCAGGTTTGAGGGCGCCGGAACATTCTTGAACACCCGCCCTGACATATCAAATCGCGAACCATGGCAGGGGCAGAAGAACCCCCCCTCCCAGTTAGCCGACATCTCCGCATCGCCGGGATTCGGCCTGAAGGTTGGTGAACATCCGAGATGAGTACAAATACCGATCAACACGAGTACTTCAGGTTTAATTGAGCGATATTTGTTCTTGGCAAAATCAGGCTGTTGATCTTCAGCCAGTGACTCAGGATCACGCAGTTTGTCGTTCTGATCATCCAGCGTTCCTAACATTGCTTCGGTCCGGCGAATAAGCCAGACAGGGCGGCCACGCCATTCGACTGTCATTAACTGGCCCGGTTGCATTTTGCCTATATCAACTTCCACAGGCGCGCCGGCTGCCTGCGCACGCGCACTAGGCTTCATGGAGGCGCCAAACGGCCAGATGGCCGTTACAACTCCCACCGCACCTATCACACTGGCAGTAGCTGTTAGCATACGCCGTCGGCTGGTATCTACACCTTGATCAGCCATGATTTTCTCCTAAGAATAAGTAAAATTCCGGTGTGGGCACAGCATCAGAAATCGAGAATAATTTCTTCAATTCGCGCAGTTATTGGAAGGAGTGCTGGATTGCTCCGGCACATACTTGCGTCCTGTGTGTTAATTAATATTTTTAATGCTACGCTGTCTTGCTGTCGTACCCGGTTGGATCCTGATGCCGATAATTCGTGCGCGGATTTACTCTAGCTTCGCAAGAGTATAAAACGCGCATACCACAAAGCCGTCTAGGATCGCTTAATTAGAGATTTAGGTCAAGAGACATTAGACACTTTAGTATGCTTCATGACCGCAATTTCGACCTGTTTAGATAGGATCCTAGGAAGCAGAATGCATGTTAATATGCATTTGCTTCTATAATATTATGGGGAAAACCGCTACTAGAAAATTCCAAGATCAGTGAGGCTCGATTTCGACGCCTGCTGAAGGTCTTTGCCCTGGATCTGACCGCCAGTGATGCCGCTCGTTTGACCGGCATCTGTGTGCGTTCGGTGAATACGATTTATCTCATGTATTAATATATCCGCGTTACTCGAGTCCACAGATTACGGGATGTCTTCGGCTTTTCATCCGGCATTGTATCTCGACCTATCCCACTGCCTTTCAGATATGAT